>NZ_JBFUDR010000143.1:0-15803 GCF_056404615.1 Massilia sp. P2_C2
ATGCCGATAAGTGAGCGATCATTTCTCCGAATGTTCCTGCTCAAGAGACTTCAACAAGATTCTTCAACACATGGTGCGTTCGCTCTTCAATGGACATGCTGTTAGAAACAATAATAGGATCGTATCCAAGTGATTTATAAACCTCGATGATTTTCTTATTCGCGTCAAGCGATTGTTGGTAATTACTTTGACGCCCACCTTCAGCGCAATCTGGGAAGGGATCAAGCGTATCAAATACGAATACCCGATCATATCGATGCGAAGTAGCGCAGTCCCAGATTTCTCTCGGACGCTCAGCGCTCCTTAGATCACAATAGGCAATCCCATCAAGGACACTTCCATCCAAAAAAACAACCCCGCCTCTTTCCAAGGCGGCACGTTCTTTGGCCGCTTGTCCGATGGCGATCATTTTTTGAAATTCATATTGATTTGCAACCGGGTCCTTGCCCTGCGCCCTCCAATCTTCCATCACCTTCAAAGCTGTTTCGTCAATTGTATTATAACCAAGTTCCCTGAGGCGTTCGATTACTTTAGTTTTTCCTGAACCACTCCCTCCGGTAAATACAACAAAGAAAGTCTTTTTGTTCTGATTTTCCTGAGAGGGCGGATACCTTCGAATTAGCGCGTGTCGTGTATCTTTGCATGTATATATTTTTTCAAAATCGCTTCCAAATATGCCTGCGCTCGCTCGGGCACCAATCTTCTTACTTGAAAACACGATACTGAACGAAAAGATCCACGTCGCAAATGCAATTATATTTGCCATAGAATATGGGAGCGAAAAGGACCTTGCCGGCTCGGTTGCTTCGAGCGACGCTTTGTACATCATCCAAGCTGCAACGATGGAAAAAAAATACCGGAGGGGCTCCGTAAAACCATTTCAGCCAAGTCGAAGCACCTTGTCCATTAAAGCGCTCCAACATCAGTAGACGCATTGGTGGAAACCGAGGGTCTTGCTTCTCGATACGAAGGCCGGCCAGGAATACACCGCCTAACAGTCGCTGATAAACTTTTTGGTCGATGATCCAAAATAGAAATATGCCTGCGGACGCAAGAAAACACACAACGATACAGGTCTGAGCAGGCGGCATTAGAAGCGACGTTACATTTCCTCTCATCAAAATAGCAAGCGCTGTCCCAAATCCGAGTATCCAATTCACTACCAGAGTGCGAATCGCCCCTTGTATGGTGTTCAAGTGCTTTTCGTAATCGGCTAATGCCCAGTAGTCCTTATTGAGATCCACTTTAAAATCCTTCAATAAAGTCAAATCGTTCGAAACCAGGAAAACAACAAATGCACTATTTTTAGCGAAAT
Source organism: Massilia sp. P2_C2 (assembly GCF_056404615.1). Taxonomy (NCBI): domain Bacteria; kingdom Pseudomonadati; phylum Pseudomonadota; class Betaproteobacteria; order Burkholderiales; family Oxalobacteraceae; genus Massilia; species Massilia sp. P2_C2. The sequence continues at coordinate 1,316 of NZ_JBFUDR010000143.1, forward strand.
GTCCACCAAATCCGTACCGAGCGCTTGTTACCGCTCCAGTATTAGTACTAAAAATAGCTTGCGGCGCTCTCCCATCTACCAATCGATCAGATCGGCATTTCTACAGGCCTTTACGACACGCTATTACTTCATTGGAAGTGGCAGAAGATTGATAGTTGAAGTCTGCCAACCCCCTTTGCTATTTTCCTCATTCTGGGTCAGTCGCGCAAGTGGAAACGGACCAGCTTACCTTATCGGTCTCACTGTCATTATTAAAAGATCCACTTTGTCGCATCCCTACGAAAATGTCGCGCGATGCGCGCAATCTCGGCGTAATTGTGTCATGTTTCGCTGAACAAACTGCCGTTATATTTTCACGAAATAGCGTAGCGATTTGACCTTGGCGATAATGTCCTCGTAGCTTCTGGCGTACCCGGTTCGGGGCATGTGCTCTGTCAACCAAGCACGAGCTTGTTCAGTCGCGCGACGCGCCCGCTGAAAATTATCAGGCCGGTAACGTCGAAGGCTTATCTCAATGTGGGAAACGGCTGACGGTACCGATACAACGCAGGCGGCGGCGAATAGACCAATGCACACGGCGAGCGACATCGTCGCGGAATCATGGGCCAGAGCCTGGGGCTCGGAAACCATCAGATTCAATAGATGATAGGCGGTCGACTTGCGCTGCATATCTAGAGGAAACATCGTTTGCAGCGTTTTCGGCAACGGTAGGCGCGATAAGATGTCAAGCGGATCGTCGACGCGTATGGACGGCGGAAAGATATAATCGCGATCCCATGGGAGCCACCCGTAAACTAGGTCTTCCGCTAAAAATAAATCATGGAATGAATTAAGGTCGCGCACCGTTGGACCGAAAAGGATCAACCAGCACAGGTCACGCCAGCGTTCCTCCGACATATGCGGGAACTCGTTCGGGAAGCGTTGACGCATCAGCTTCACGGGGATGTCACGGAAACTCGGCTCGGTCTGGATTATTCCAGCCACCCCGATTTCATGCGCCATGCCGATCAATTCGCGCACATCGCCATACCATCTCAGCCAGGCGCCCTCGTCCGACAAGTGAGGCGCCCTATTCAATAGCGTGGCGAGAAGGGAGAGCGCGGCCGTGGCGAGGGCCATCTCGTCGCCGAATTCAGCGACTCCGCTACCGTTGTGGCGATCCCCAAATAAATGCATGTCCTCGCCCCACACGAACGAGAACGACTTCCCACCCGGCGTTTCTTCCGCTGTAACTCCGAAGAGTTTGACTCGAGTCACCAGATCCCTCACGATCCTATGCTCGCCGAACGAGGGCAACTCCAAGCCGCCATCATCGCCTTCCGGAGTCGGCGGTTGTGGCTCCTGCTCTCCCCCGTCCCCTCCATCCCCTCCAGCCCCACCGATGTATGCGCGCCGTAAGAATTCTCCCACGTCTTCGGGAAGTGAGAACGATGCTTCGACCGTTCCGTTCTCGTCGACATATAGGCCGGGCTGGAACGTGCCACGGCAGGCTGACAAGGCGACGGCCGTATTCACGATCGGCTCGGGCTGGAAATATGGCGGACTAAAAAACAAGGCCGGAGCATGTTCGGGTGGAAAACCGTGTGCGGCGCTACGCTCCTCACGCCAAAGCGCAATCGCCATGCCGGCACGGAGATCGATCGATTCGAAACGCCACTGTTTACCACTTGGGGCGCCGGTATCCATCAAGCTTTCGTCCTGGTATGATTACCCACGACGCGCACGGGCACACCCAAGGCCCGCAAGGCAGCTTCGGCGCCCGAGCGTCGACGACTCCAAAGCATCGACTCGAGTCGCGGTATCGGTCGCCGCGAGGCCATGCGGGACGTGGTGAGGGCGTCCTCCGCGATATCGTGCGCGGAGAGCCTGGCCTCCTGCAGGTCATACGCGTTGAACGAGCCGCTCTTGAGCACTTCGATATAGTCCTCGTCGCTACAAACGACTTGACTGATCTGCCCGGTTGTCCAGCGGTATGGACTCAATGGCAGTATCGCCAGAGCCTTTCCCGTCACGATATGGCCGAGATCGGCCTGCCATGACCCGCTCCAGGAACGTGCGATCGCCCGGCGCTCTGAGTCTTGCCGATCCTTGACGAGTCTGGCAATTCGTTCCTTCACGGGCGACCGAACGAGATCATACGAGTTCCGGTCGAGAACGAGGCAGGAGTCTGCGTGTTCGCGCCGTAACACCAAGCACACGTCGCCATAAAAGCGAACCCCGCTACCGTTCACGTCGACGGCGCCAAAGTACATCCGATCAACGACGGAGCCGTCAGGCAATGGAAGACTCTCGTCAACCAGCCGCCGGCGGGCGCTGACGTGGTTCGCGATTCCGCTCGCGCTCGGCTCTGCGGCGAGGTCATAACAATTTTTGTACGCGCCCGCTTTTCCGGACCTGGTCGCTTCGCAAAATCCGGGGACATGCACTGATGACATATTAAAGGTGATCCGCGCTCCAGCCGACGGATGGGCCGAACGCGCATCTGGTCCCCTACCGTCAACCGTGCGCCATACCGCGTCGCAGTTGGCCGACAAATAATCCTCGGCGATCTTATGTTCTCGCGCCAGCCGAACACGTAACCTTCGAATTCGGTCGGCCCAGGTGATGTCGATCGGCGACGCCGCGATTTTCTTCTCGTAACGTATTTTCTTTTTCATTATGGTCCTGTCGAGGGATAGTTGTCGGTGCTACCAAATGCGCGCCGGGCGGCAAGGCCACTATCCAAACATCCGCCGCTCGTCCCGAAGGGCGCAATATCCTATTGCGGTTGCAATATTCTGTCGATCAAGTTGTCGAGCGACGTTTCCCTCAGACCCTGGCTTGATCGATTGTTTTTTGCCATCGTGACCGCGTCATGGATACTCTTGCATTCCGGAATCCCGGCCACGCGCATACGCGCGAGCAGCGCGCTGGCGGCTTGATACCCAATAAACGCGCGCTCCTCAACTAGGCGTCTCGCCAGCCATTCCATGTACTCCGGCATATATTTCATCTGCATGATGACGGTAGCGGCCAAATGCTCACCAGGCGAGTCGCTTTTGATCAGCTCACCGATGTACGGCGCGGCGGCAATCGCGTGCGGGCGCATCCGCTGAACGATTTTCGTCATTTGCCGCGTGCGATCCGTGGAATATTCCTTCGTTTGGCGAAGCACTTCGTACTCACTGGCCAGCTGGCGCAAGGGCTCCAATACGAGCTCAGGACGATTCGATGGGGCAGCGTTTGCGACCTGCTGAGCGGCGCTCAAACTCGCGGTCGACGGAATGACGGCGTCGGTGGAGACGGGGTCCGGCTCGGGCTGCTGCTGGCCAATCTCTTCCGCACGCGCGACGGCCTTCAAATATTGGTCGAACTGCATCTGACCATCCGAGCGGACAATAGCTCCCTGTATGAAGAGCCTCATGTATAAATAAACAGCGAGAAATCCAAGCAAGGAAAAACCCACCACCAGAGCCGTCGCGGTTGATATGTCGGCATTGGTGGGATGCGGCCCAAAGGCAGCCGCAGCGTTCGCACTGATGCGTTCCACCTCGCCCTTGAGGTCTTTGAGGTTCACGAGGGTCAATCCGACGAGGATCTTTGTAAGCCAATCGGAGATTTCCTCCAAATTGGTGTTGGGGCGAGCTCGTAATCCGATGTCCTCATAGCCGGGAACCTTCGCCGCCTCCGGCTTCGCCGGGGTTCCGGCTCCCGCCCCTCCGGACGGTGCAGGATCGGTCTTGGGCACAATGCCGGACTTGGGTATCCCGAACAGGAAGCCGGCTGTCCCTCCCGCCGTTAGGGAAGCAAACACCCATAGCAACACAGGTCCGACCGCCTTGGCCGTCCACCCCACCCAACCGGCCGCGATAACCGAGGCGGCAAGTAGCGGCAGGAACAAGTTATTGATCCGACGGATATCCTCCCGCTGCTGCCGCTTGGCACGTTCCTCCGGCGCGTCACTCGGCCTGAGTAAAGTGTCAAGCTTGGCTTGCCAACGCGCCACCGCCATCGGAAGAGCCGCCGGTGCCACTTCGTCTTCCATTCAAGTTCCTTTATCGATCACCACGATAAAACCGGCTGGACCGTCGTCTGAACAGTTATGCCGACCCAACAGGAAGCATAGTCGGTTCGAAACCCCAACGCGCCTAGCAACATTGCTAACGTTTAATTGTTGTCTATAGGCAATCATGCGCTTCCAGCTTGCTGTTTCGCGCCTAATCGGTGCGACACATTCCACTTCAACAGGGCAAGGCGGGCAAGAGCTCTTGGTGGAGATGGCGGCCAAGCGCAGGAGAAATGGAAATCCAGTAACGCCACTGCTGTTCCCGGCTGGTTAAGCCCGATACCAAAAGCAAAGGGCCCCGAGCATCGCTGCAACGGGGAATTCGGATTTGCCGATCACACCGCGGGCTGCCCAAAAGCAACCGCGAACGTCGCGATCGACGGAATAAGTTGCGGGAAGGAATGAAAATGCCGTTTTTCTGAAAGTCGGCTTTTGTGAACCGAACCGCGAAACGGTCCAGTAGCCGATGAGGAGACCGAAGACGACCACTAGAAACTCGGTGCCTGACATGTGTCACCTTCACGTAAGAGGTGCTGAAGATGGATCTTCAAGGATGCGGCGCGCGCCGTCCCTTCGTCCTCCCAATCGATTTCGTTCTTTACTCGAACGATCGCCTTATCGAGTGCGGTTTTCCGCGCTTGGCCCGGCAGCAGGCGGTGCGCGACAGACAGAAAATCCTCACTTGGACTGGTGTTGAGGCTGATGTGCCGGGTGAGATTGAGAGCAAACGGCGGACAGGTCAGGGACTCGAAGTTCGGTATAGAGTTCGGGTAGGCCCTGGCGCTTGCGCTCTTCGTTCGCGGGGCCGTCACTATCCTTGAGCTTTTTTAGAAGATCATCTGCATCGATCTTCTCATCGTCCTTCACGTAGCTGCTAGGATCGAAGGAAAAGTCCGCCCACCAGTGACCGGAGCTGGAATAAATGATGTTGTTGCCCGGCGAGGCCAGGTTATCGGTAAGCTTCAGAATTTTCGATGAGTTGGCCTCGTCGAGATACATCGTTCCAGCATCAGCCGTGTTTAAGGTCGCCTTGCCGACTATCTGCTCTACGCGTGGCCCGGCACGCCAGTCGAGGGCGCGGATCGCGGCACCAGGATCCTGCTCGTTGGGTGCCGCGATCACGAGAAGCGGCGCACCGCAAATTACGACGACGAGAGATTTAGTCTTCATGATTGAGAGTCTCTGCTTGATCAAATCGCGGCATGTTTTCCTCCAGGCGGAAAAATCGATATGAATCGCCACGACAATCGAAAGAAGGTGTGCGCTTCTCAATCTATGTCAGCAATAGTCGATGTGCACTTTTTGTCTGTAGGAGGTATGTACTGCGTACGCCATCACATAAGGCTAATCCGAGGCGTTAACCAATTAGTGAAACTCGCCAGCTTAAGGCAAATTCCCCGACACCTCGGCGCGGCGAAGCCACTTATTACTTCCAGAATACGAAAAAGATACATATCGACATGTGTTCTCGCGACTTAGCGGGCGCGGCGTGCCGGGCATGCCACTGCCGTTTTGGAGACCTGTCGGTTGCATGCGGAGCATGGATAAGCGTCATTGATTACTCCTGAAATAAATTCTATGCACTTACGCAACTGGACGGCATCAGACGAGATAATGAACAATGTCGGACATGACAGCTCATGCCTAGACGTTACTCCGCCCATATAAAAATCATTTAGCTGCCGAAACATGCCGATGACTAATCGGTTCTGCGTCGCCGGACGCAGGTCGGCCCACGGCGTGATCTGCGTGTAGTCGGCCGCGCGCGGCATCGTTTCCGGCTGCGCAAATCGGATTCCTTGAATTAATTCCAATTTATTTTGGAAAAGATAACAGCAATCACCCAGTATTTTGGGTAAGAAATAATCGAATTGAGCAAAAAATGTTTACTGGGAAATAACCCATCTAATGAAATGCCATCGAATTACGCTACTATCTTTTCTGATAGTGCAGGCCTGCCAGGCGATTAAAACGCCACATCGGCGCGATGGGTAYTGTCAGGAATGCGCTGCGCTACTACCATGATTTACCCCTTCGAAGGGATATGCGTCTACGCCGCATTTTTTTCTGGACGTTGATCCATGTTTAATTAGCATGCACGAATCATTGCCGTCGACATGACGGGCAACCGAAACCTCGAACGTTTTGCTGACTTTACCCAGTCATTGAAAGGAGTTGCCATGCCTACGCGTAAGCTATTTCATGACAGTGTTATCGAAATGCCTATTCAGCCCGGTCCTGTTTCGAGCGGATTCAATGTCCATGCGGCCACGGCGGAACACCATGATGATCCGATGCCGGTCGGTTTTTCTCTATCGCCGTCGAATAATCTTAACGAGAAATTGGAAAAGCGGGTAGAGAAAGGTGAACTCGTGCCGACTCAAGAGCAACGCGATCAATATGGCGTGAGCGATAAGCAAATTGCTCCACTCGTCAAGTGGTTGAAAGAAAATGGTTTTACAGTGAGTTACCAAGCGCCGGACAATACGAGCATTCAAACCACCGCTTCCGCCGGCGATGTCGCTAAGGCATTGGAAGTTGAGTTAGTACGTGTCACAAAAGACGGGATCACTTATACGTCCGCGCGCAACGCGCCAAGCCTGCCGGACGACGTTGCGGGTAACGTCCGGGCGATCACTGGCTTGCAACCGCATCGTCAAGTGCACAAGCATTCCCGGCGGTTGCCGCCCGGGCTCAGTCGAACGGCGAAGCGTCACGCTGGCACGGCCCAAGCTGCCGAGTCGGTGCCAGGCTATCGTCCGGCAGATATCTTGCGGGCGTATAGCGCAGACGGCATTGACGCCACCGGCGACGGCCAGATCATTGCCATCGTCATCGATACCGCGCCTAAAGAAGCCGATATGGTGGCATTCTGGGAACAGAGCGGTATCCCGGTGGATACGTCCCGTGTCGAGGTCATCAATGTCACCTCGGCGGTATTGCCGCCGCCGAGTGGTGAAGAAACGCTGGACGCGCAATGGGCTAGCGGAATCGCGACCGGCGCCAAGCTGCGCATTTACGCGACCGGGACGTTGCGCTTTTCGGACATCGATCATGCTCTCGACAGGATCTTGTACGACGTCGCTCAGGAACCGGGATTGCGGCAGGTGTCGATGAGCCTGGGGCTCGGAGAAAACTATATGGCGCCGGGCGAAGTCAAGACTGAACACGCGAAATTTCTGCGCCTGGCGGCCGCAGGTGTCAACGTCTTCGTGTCCAGCGGTGACGCTGGCTCCAATCCGGACAGTACGGGCCATGGTGGAGGCGGGCCGCTGCAGGCGGAGTACGAATCGTCCGATCCATGCGTCATCGGGGTCGGCGGCACGACGCTGAAGATCGCATCGGACGGTACCGTCCAGGAATCGTCCTGGGCCGGCTCCGGCGGCGGGCGCAGCATGTACTTCAAGCGTCCCGCTTGGCAGAAAGTGAATGGCAAGTCGTCTGGCGGAAACCGGATGGTGCCCGACGTGAGCCTAACTGCCGATCCGAATTACGGGGCACTCGTCGTTCTCAACGGCGACCCGGTCGAGTACGGCGGCACGAGTTGGAGCGCTCCCGTTTGGGCCGCGTTCTGTGCGCTGGTTAATTCAGCGAGAGTGAAGGAAGGTAAGGATCCACTGAACTTCCTGAATCCAATCTTGTACAAGGTGCAGGGGACGGCCTGTTTTCGCGATATCACGGGCAACAACAACGGTGCCTACGAGGCGGTCAAGGGGTATGACATGGTCACCGGCCTTGGTGTACCAAACGTCCAGCAACTGATCAAGACATTGCCCTAGCGGCGAGGTGAGGGACCGGTCCCGGCGCGGCAATGCGCCGGAAAATCGGCGGCAAGGAGGAATCCGACCCGATTGCGACAAGCTCGGCTGCAATCACCATCTGCTCCTGGATCAACGTGGGAAAAGTGTGCTTGGCGAACGTATGCATCGGGATGAGTCTAGAGGAGGCGGCAATGCTGAACGTCAAACCCCAGTCGACCAAGCCGACGCCCAACGCCAACTTTGGTCCCCTCAACGCGCGTTTTGGTAACTATGGCTGGACGCCAATGGCAATCTGGTCGGCATGAAGTCGCTTGCGGTTTGAATCGCCACGAGTTTAGTAGACGCGCACCACTCACAAAATTCTTCCGAGAATGCACCACTACGTGATGACCCAGCACGCGAATGACGTAGATCAGCGCCATAGCGCTGGTCTACAGGTATGCTGGAGGCGAGGACGGGAGTCGAACCCGTCTAAGTAGTCCTCCCAAATTTTGAGTAAACTCGTACGAGGATTGCTGCAGGAGGCGCTGCCATGAAACGCTTGATATTGTCCGATGCCGAGCGTCGGACGCTGCGGGATATGGGGATTTTCCATCCTCATCCACGGGCTCGGATGCGTGCCCAAGGCATCTTGCGGTTGAGTCAGGGACTGACGCTGCAAGAGACGGCTGACGAGTTCTCGGTGCATTTGAACAGCGTGGAGCAATGGCGCCAGCGCTGGAACAAGCTGGGGTTGGCAGGGCTGTACGAGGGGCGTCATACGGGGCGACCGAGGAAGTGGACCCCACAGCAACAGCAGGCGTTGGGCGAGTTGGCGCACTCGGAGGGCGGCACCATCGCCGCGCTGCTGCGCCACCTGAAGCAGCACCATGATCATGTTTCGATCAGCGACGGCACGGCTGCACGCTATCTCAAGGACATGAAATTCAGCTATAAGCGCTACCGCTACAGTTTAAAAAAAACGCAATCAGGAGGCGTTCGAGCGCGCCGGCAAGATCATCGAGGCTCTGGGCCGGCTCGACCATGAGCAACGGTGCGAATTGATGTACTTCGACGAGTCAGGTTTCAGCCCGAATCCCTCATTGCAATACGGCTGGASCCGAATCGGTGAAACCCGGTCCGTGGAGCCGCTGGCGCATCGGCAACGGGTCAACGTGCTTGGCGCATTGCGCCATGATGGCCAGCTGATTTGGACTACGCAACAGCGRCCGACCAGGCGCGAAGACGTCATCGCCTTTTTCGATCAGATCGCCGACCAGCCTCATTCGGTGCCACGCATCGTRYTGCTCGATAACGCGGCCATTCACAAAGGCGAGGCGATGGAGAAAAARCGGCGCCGCTGGGCACGYCAGGGRCTGCACCTTTACTACTTGCCGCCCTACAGCYCGGARCTCAACCGCATYGAGATCGTCTGGAAGCACGCCAAGTACTTCTGGCGTCGTTTCGTCGCCATGAACGGCGCGGCACTGCTCGACGAAATCCGATCCTTGATGAAAGGTTTCGGGACAGAATTCACAGTAAATTTTTCCTGACTACTTAGACGGCTTTGCAGGCCGCTACATAACCACTTTGCTACTCGCCGGAGAACTATCGTCCGTGTCCAAGCGTAGGAATCCGCTAAAGGATCCACTTGTAGCAGTTTAGGCGTTTTATGTTGAAAAGATAAAAGGCCTAAAATCGATGCACTCTCCAAAGTGGCCGGCGCCCGTTCGGGCGCCCTCGCCGTAGCGCGCCACAAAGGCTCCAACGACGCAACGCATTACAGAGCTGAGTGGGCTCCGCCGGACTAGCCGAGTGAACCGCGTCGGTTAAGTTTGCGACCCTCTGGGCCTCGATTCCACCCAACTGTTTATCTCTCTCCAACGCCAGCCAGAAGATCTGGTCGACAGCTTGACCTGAGGCGGAAAATTACCCTTCTTGATCAGCAGATTGCGTATTCCGGTCATCGTGACCACCCATTCCGGCGTATCGTGACCGCTGCGCATGCGGTGGTGTTACGCCGTCAAATTCTAAATGCTGCGGTCACGATAGGTCGATATTTTTCTCCTTTTTGCTGGTTTTCGGCCGCTCGGTGCGCAGCGAGTCGCCGGTCAGCGTGAAGCGGTGGTTGCGCTGCATGACGCGGTCCAGAATGGCGTCGGCGATGGTGGCGTCACCGATCCAGGCATGCCAGTGTTCGACGGGTAGCTGGCTGGTGATGATGGTGGCCTTGCTGCCGGCGCGGTCATCGATGATCTCCAGCAGGTCCGAGCGCGTCATGCCGTCGATGCCGCCCATGCCCCAATCGTCGAGTATCAGGACGTCGGTTTTGGCGAGCTGGATCAGCCATTTTCCGAAGGCGCCGCTGCCGTGCCGGATGCGCAGTTCTTCCGGCAAGCGGGGTACACGCTGATAGAGCGCGGAGTAGCCTCGCCGGCAGGCGTACTGCGCCAGTGCGCAGGCCAGCCAGGACTTGCCCGCGCCGGTGGGGCCGGTGATCAGCACGCTGTGGCCGGCGCCGACCCACTCGCCCAGTGCCAGGCTCATGACGTCGCGCCTGTCCAGGCCGCGTCCGGCGCGGCTGTCGATGTCCTCGATGGCGGCCTGCCCGTACTTCAGCCGGGCACTCTTGAGCAGGCGCAGCAGCTTGCGGTCGTTGCGGGCGTGTACCTCCCGGTCCACCAGCAAGGCCAGGCGCTCCTCGAAGCTGAGCGCCGCCATGTCGGCCTGCGCCAGTTGTTCTTCGAGGCCCGCGGCCAGGCCGTCCAGCTTCAGCGTGCGCAGTTGTGCCAGCGTGGTGTGCATCATCATGTCGTGCTTCCTCATTGGTAGTAGCCGGGGCCGCGCAGATGCGCATGATCCGGGCTGATCCAGTCGCCGGCGCCGGCCGGGGCGCTCCGGTCGCGGTTGTTCTTCAGGATGTCGTGCACATGGCGGTACTGGCAGGCGCCGAGTTGCAGGGCCAGCACGCAGGCGGCTTCCAGCCTGGGCTTGCCGTAGCGCTTGGCCAGCGACAGCAGGCCGAGGCAGGCGCGGTAGCCGTGCTCCGGATGCCGGTTCTCCGCCATCAGGCGGGTCACCGCCTCGGCGGTGCCGGGACCGATGCCACGGCCCCAGTGGATCAGCCGCTGGGGTGTCCATTCCATGTGCGCGCGGTGGGCCGCCGGCATGTGCGCGGCGACGGTGGTGAAGCCGCCCGCGCGGCCGCTGCGCGCATGGCTCGCCACGCGCTGCCCGCGATGCAGCATCTCCACCGTCGCCGTCGTGACACGTGCCTCCAGCGTTTGGCCGACCAGCGCGTGCGGCACGCTGTAGCGGTGCCGTTCGACCTCCACGTGGTAGTCGATATGCACCTTGACGGTCTTGAAGTGCGCGATCTCATAACGTTGCGCGGGTAGGGGTAGCAAGGCCGGCGCATCGATCTGCGCGAAGGCGCTGGCGCGACTGCCCGGCAGCTTCTGGAATGGCTTGTCGTTCAGCCTGGCCAGCAGCGGCGCGATGGCCACGTTCACCTCGTGCACGCTGGCGAAGCGCTGATGGCGCAGCCGGGCCATGATCCAGCGCTCGACGATCTGCACCGCCGATTCGGCCTTGGCCTTGTCTTGCGGCTGGCGCGGGCGGGCCGGCAGGACGGAGGTGCCATAGTGGCGGGCGAAGTCCCGCACCGTGTCGTTGGCACGCGGCTCGTAGCGGTTGGCGTCGGCGATCATCGCCTTCGGATTGTCGGGCACGATCAACTGGGGCACGCCGCCGATGAAGGTCAATGCCCGCATCGTCGATTCGAGCCAGTCGACCATGGTTTCACGCGGCGTGGCGCAGGCGAAGGTATAGCTCGACGCGCCCAGCGCCGCCACGAAAATGTGGGCACGGCCGCCATCGGTCAGCGCGATGGTGGGGCCGGCGTAATCGATGAACAGCTTCTCGCCGGCGCGGTGCACCTGGCGCATCGAGCGCTTGATCTGCCTGGCGAAACGGCGGTAGTTCTCGCAGAACTGCGTGTAGCCATAGGTCTGCCGATCGGCGTAGTCGGCACGGTGCTCTTCCCACAGCAGCATCAGCGTCACGCCCTTGCGGCGCAGTTCGTGATGCAGGCGGCCGTAGTCGGGTTGCACGTGATCGCGGGGTTTCTCGGGAGAGGCCAGCAGGCGCCGCTCCAGCGCCGCTTCGTCGACATCTCGCACCGCAGGCCAGTCCAGGCCCGCGGCGGCGGCCAGGGCCACGTACTTGCTGACGACACCCTTGGAGATGTCCAGCGCAGCGGCGATTTTCTGGTGCGACAACCTGGCGTCCAGTTTCAGACGCAGTACATCTTTTATCTTACGCATATTGATCCTTGCTACGGGCACGCTGTCTCCAGACAAAGCTGGCAGCGTACCCCTTCGGTTGGCATATGCGTAACACCACTACTGCTTCATACGACACCATTCCGGTATCGTGACCGCTGATTCCGGTATCGTGACCGCCGATTCCGGTCCTACCCAAAATCGGTCACGATGGACCGGAATGGGCGGTCACGATGCACCGGAATGACCGGTCACGATAGACCGGAATCGGTGGTCACGATGGACCGAAATACCCAGCAGATAAATGCTCGATCGCGACAGCCCGGTCATGGACATCACTTCCGGCAACTTGATCATCCGGTCGCTCGAGGGGGCATCGATAGTCATCTGTATTCCTCTTGAGTTCTCAATGGAGCCAAGATATCTCAACGGCGGTAGAACGCAATCCCCCAAAAACGCGATCGGCGATATACGGCCGCTCCAGCGTCAAGGCATCGAATTATCCGCGCGGCCGGGCGAGGCTCGCATGGCTTCTGCGGCAACGCGGTCGATGTAGTCCGCCCAGCACTGCATCATCTTTCGCCGCTCCTCCAGGTACTTGGCCCGGTCGTACGCGCTTTCCAGCTTGTCCTTTTGCGCATGCGCCAGTTGGCGGTCGACGACTTCGTGCCGGTAGCCCAAGGTTTCTTTAAGCGTGCTCATCGCCAGTGCACGAAATCCGTGCCCGGTCATGCCGCCCTTGTACCCCATCCGCTCGAGTGCCTTCAGCAGTGTGTTGTTGCTCATGGGTCGCGTCGGATCGCGCAGGTTCGGAAACAGATAGGTACCACCGCCACTGTGTCGGTGCAGGTCACGCAGCAGCCCGAGGGCCTGCCGCGACAGGCAGACATGATGGTCGGTCTTGTCGGGATTGATACGGCGCTTCCCGCGCTTCATCCGTTTCCAGGGAATGATCCACTCACCCTTCTCCAGGTCAATCTCCGCCCACGGTGTCTCGATGAGTTCGCTGGTGCGGACGAACACCAGAAGCATCAGGCGCATTGCGATGCGGGTCGGCACGCCCATGCACGCCTCATTGGCATACAGCGCACGGAGGAACTCGGGCAATCCGTCGGCGTCGATCGCCGCGAAGTGTCCCTTCTCGCGAGGTTGCAGAACTTCGCGCAGGAACTCCGCAGGATTGCGTTCAGCCAGCCCGCAACGGATCGCATACTTGAACACGCGCGAGCAGTTCGCAGTCTGCCGGTTCGCGATCTCGAGCGCGCCGCGGCGCTCGATGGCCCGGATGGCATCGAGCACATCAGGTGCCTGCACCTTGTTGATCGGCAGGTGTCCGAACGCAGGGAAGATGTCCGACTCGAACCGCCGCAGGATTTCCTCCGCGGTCTGCGGCTGCCACTTGTTGGTCATGGTCCGGTGCCACTCGCGCGCGACGTGCTCGAAGGTATTCTGCTCGGCTAGTCGCGCCTGGCGCGCCTGCTCGGCCCTGGCGTGGGCCGGGTCGGCGCCGGCCGCCAGCAACTGACGCGCCTCGTCGCGCCTGGCTCGAGCATCTACGAGCGATACGTCTGGAAAGGCTCCGAAACTCAGCCTGTTCTCTTTGCCGTCCGCCTGCCGGAATTTCATTCGCCAGAGCTTGCCGCCGCTGGGCATGACTTCAAGGTACAAGCCGCCTCCATCGGCCAGCTTGTAGGGCTTGTCCTTCGCCTTGGCATTGCGCACCTGCAGTTGGGTGAGGGGCTGGACCTGTTTGGGCATTTTGGGGGCATCCTGTCCACTGAGGGGCTCGGCATGCCCCGAAAAATGCCCCCAAAGCTGCAAGCTGTTCGGAGACATCGCTGGACAGTATTAGGCAACAAAAAACCCGCCGTCTCTATGAGAACAGCGGGTTGTTTGATGTCCCTGAACCTACCGGGATGATGTTCTGGCGGAGGCGGTGGGATTCGAACCCACGATACAGGTTTAAGCCCGTATGCTTCCTTAGCAGGGAAGTGCCTTCGGCCGCTCGGCCACGCCWCCAGTCAGCTTCAACGTTTATGCGTCAGCGCTGAGTGCACGCATATTAATGGCCACACCTCGTTTGGTCAAGGAAGCACGGCCATTTTTTTGAAAAAAGTTAAGCTTGTTCCAGGTTAAAAGCTTTATGCAGCGCACGCACCGCCAGCTCCATGTACTTCTCGTCGATCAGGACCGAAATCTTGATTTCCGAGGTCGAGATCATCATGATGTTGATACCCTCTTCCGACAGGGTGCGGAACATCTGCGACGCGACGCCCACGTGGCTACGCATGCCCACGCCCACGGCCGACACCTTCGACACCTTGGCGTCGCCCAGGATCTTCGAGGCGCCGATTTCTTCCTTCACGCCTTCCAGCACGCCCATGGCGCGCTGGTAATCGTTGCGCGACACGGTGAACGTG
>NZ_JBFUDR010000144.1:0-15583 GCF_056404615.1 Massilia sp. P2_C2
GATCTGGTGCGTGCGACCGGTCTTGAGCTCCGCCTCGAGCAGCGCGTAGTCCGGCCACTTTTTCAGCAGATTGAAAATGGTGTGCGATTCCTGGCCACCCGCCTGCACGACGACACGGCGCTCGCCGTCCGGCGTCGTGTACTTATGTAAAGGTAGCTTGACGTGCTGACGCGGGTTACGCCAGTCGCCGGCCACGAGGGTCAGGTAGCGTTTGTCGGTTTTGCCGTCGCGCATTTGCTCGTGCAAGTTGGTCAATGCGGAACGTTTCTTTGCAAGCAACAACAAGCCGGACGTCTCGCGGTCCAGGCGATGCACCAGCTCCAGGAATTTCGCCTCCGGCCGGGCCGCGCGCAATTGTTCGATGACGCCATACGACACACCGGAACCGCCGTGCACGGCCACGCCGGCCGGCTTGTCGATCACGAGCAGGTGGCTGTCCTCATGCACGATATGAAACTCGGCCCCGGGCACCGGGGCGGCGCCGGCCGGCCGCTCGGCCATGCGCACGGGCGGAATCCGGACGACGTCGCCCGTCACGAGGCGATACAGCTGGTCGATGCGGCCTTTGTTCACGCGCACTTCGCCGGAGCGGAGGATGCGGTAAATATGGCTTTTTGGGACACCCTTGCAGACGCGCAGCAGGTAATTGTCGATGCGCTGGCCTGCTTCTTCCTCGGTGATTGTGACAAACTGGGCGGTAGCGGCTGGGCGGCTATCTGTCTGTGATGAAGGGGGAACAACATCGTTTTGCAAGGTCATTCGCTCTGTCTTCCCAGAAATTCTCTCTAAGTCCTTCATTTTGAATATATAATCGACAGGCGGCGGTCAAACCTCTGCAGGTGTAAGAATTAAAACGATATTTTACACAGGGGCGTCTCCATCGGCCCCGCCAAAATGCGAATTCGATGGAAAAAAACGGGGTCCCAAAAAATCGTCGCCAGCGGCAGCAGTGTCGGTGACAGACGCGGAGTACGCGAGCGACAATGTGAACGCGCAGCGGATTTGGTGGGATTCCTAGACGTGTACGCACATTCCTGTGCGAACCTGGGTTGCACCGCAGTTGCAATCGGGTAGCCGCACAGGATGCAGGATTGGATTGTTTGGAATTGTAAGGATAAGTACCGGCAAGCCGGCTCCAGGGTGGGCTCGCCGGGTGATGGCGTCGATAACGCTTGCCGTTGCGCCCGACCCGAAGTGAGGAACCTCGAAACCGTCGTGAGCGGTGAGTGTTGGTGGAGACAGTGATCCGGAAAGGATGGCAGGTGCGCAGAACGCACCGCAACCTCAAGGACCGGATTGCGTGTTCCGGCAACACCGCTTTGCCCGGCGGTTCCAGGGTTCCGCAGGCAGCAATCGCGTTCCGGCATCAAGGCTGATATTCGCCTGATGGCCGATCCGTTTGCCGCCCGGTATGCATGCCGACTGAAGGCCAGGCTGTGTCGCACCGCTTGCTGGCCCCTGTGCCGCCCCGATCGGGCCGCCCGGGCCGAGCAAGGACGTTCGTGCGCGCGGCAATCACGTTCGACGCCACTGCGCCCTGTGGCCGGCCATGCCGTGTCACGCCCCGGGCATACCACCGCCAACACTCCTTCCCCGCGTACATCCCTGTACTTTCGCCGCTCTTGTTAAGACGGCATGAAACGGCCTACGGGTCGCGGAGTTAATAAAAATGAAACGTATGTTGTTTAACGCTACGCAGCAAGAGGAGCTGCGCGTAGCGATCGTCGACGGCCAGAAACTGATCGACATCGATATCGAGACCGCCGGTCGCGAACAGCGAAAATCGAATATCTACAAAGGCGTCATCACCCGCATCGAACCCTCCCTCGAAGCCTGCTTCGTCAGCTACGGCGAAGAACGCCACGGCTTCCTCCCCTTCAAAGAAGTTGCCCGCTCCTATTTCCGCGACGGCGTCGACGTCCGCAATTGCACGATCAAGGAAGCCCTGCGCGAAGGCCAGGAAATCATGGTCCAGGTCGAAAAGGAAGAACGCGGCAACAAGGGCGCAGCCCTGACCTCGTTCATTTCCCTGGCCGGCCGCTACCTGGTCCTGATGCCGAACAATCCGCGCGGTGGCGGTGTGTCGCGCCGTGTCGAAGGCGAGGAACGCCAGGAACTGCGCGAGACGATGGACAAGCTGGACTTGCCGCAGGGCATGTCCGTCATCGCCCGCACCGCCGGCATCGGCCGCAACGTCGAAGAACTGCAGTGGGACCTGAACTACCTGATGCAGCTGTGGCGCGCAATCGAAGGCGCCGGCAAGTCGGCCCCGGGCCCGTTCCTGATCTACCAGGAATCGTCGCTGGTCATCCGCGCCATCCGCGACTATTTCCAGCCTGACATCGGCGAAGTCCTGATCGACACGGACGAGATCTTTGACCAGGCCCAGCAGTTCATGAGCCACGTGATGCCCGACATGGCGCATCGCGTGAAGCGCTACACGGACGACGTGCCGCTGTTCTCCCGTTTCCAGATCGAACACCAGATCGAGACCGCATATTCGCGCACCGTGCCGCTGCCGTCGGGCGGCGCGATCGTCATCGACCACACGGAAGCGCTCGTCTCCATCGACGTCAACTCGGCGCGCGCCACGCGCGGCTCGGACATCGAGACCACCGCCTTCAACACCAACTGCGAAGCGGCCGACGAAGTGGCCCGCCAGCTGCGCCTGCGCGACCTGGGCGGCCTGATCGTCATCGACTTCATCGACATGGAAGTCGCCAAGAACCAGCGTGAAGTGGAACAACGCCTGAAGGATGCGCTGCACCACGACCGTGCACGCGTGCAGATGGGCAAGATTTCGCGCTTCGGCCTGATGGAATTGTCGCGCCAGCGCCTGCGTCCTTCGCTGTCCGAAGGCTCGCACGTGACCTGCCCGCGCTGCTCGGGCACCGGCCACATCCGCGATACGGAATCGTCGGCCCTGCAGGTGCTGCGCATCATCCAGGAAGAGGCGATGAAGGAGAATTCGGCCGCGATCCACGTCCAGGTCCCGGTCGACGTCGCCGCCTTCCTGCTGAACGAAAAGCGCGGCGAAGTCCTGAAAATCGAGACGCGCCACCGCATCACGGTCATCCTGATTCCGAACAAGCATCTGGAAACGCCGCACTACAAGCTCGAACGCATCAAGCACGACGACCCGCGCCTGGACGACGACGCTGCCAGCTACACGATGGCCGAGTCGGCCGACACGGACATGGCCTTCGCCAAGCGCCAGAAGGAAGAAGCGAAGCCGCGCCAGGAAGCCGTCGTCAAGACCATCACCCCGGCCCAGCCGGCCCCGATGGTCGACCGTCAGCCGGCCAAGCCGGTCGAGGCACCTGCCCCTCTACCTGCCGCCGCACCCGCCGCTGCCGCATCGGCTGCATATGCGTCGCCGGTCCAGGAAGGTTTCCTCACCAGGCTGCGCAACTTCTTCTTCGGCCGACCGGCGCCGGTCGCTCCGCCGCCCGCTCCCGTCGCGCCGCCGAAGCCCGCTGAAGCTCTACCTGCCGCCGGCGAACGCGGCGAGCGCAATGGCCGTGGCCAGCGCAACGCCCGCGGCGGCCGCAACGCGCCTGCCGGCGGCACTGGCCGCAACCGTGGCGAGCGTGACGAACGTGACGTGAAAACCACAGGTGCCGAGGAAGGCGCCAAGCCGGTCGAGGCTGAAGGCAAGCCGGCGCGTCCGCCGCGCCAGCCGCGTCAACCGCGCGAAGCCCGCGAGCCGCGCGAACAGGCAACCGCAACCGCCGACGCCCAGCCGCAGAACCCGCGCGGCGAGCGTGCCGAGCGTCCGGAACGTGGCGAACGTCCGGAACGCGCACCGCGCCAGCCGCGCCAGCCGCGTGAAGGTGCCGAGCGTATCGAGCGCGCCCCGACCGAGCGTGTCTCGACCGAGCGCGCTCCGGCCGAAGCCAGGAGCGAGGAACTGAACGCAGCCCAGGTCATCGCTGCCCAGGCAGCCGTCACGCTGGCCGGCGAGCCGGAGATTCCGGAAGCGCTCAAGCCGGTGGCGACCGCCGAGGCAGCGACGACCGGACCTGCCGGTGAGGAACTCGACGGCGAGGCACACGGCGACGAACCGCGCCGCCGCCGCCGCCGTGGTGGCCGCAACCGTAACCGCCGCGACCGCGACCAGGTCGAGGGCAGCGAGAACGAGGTCATCGAGGGCGAGGCCGCGCCGACCTTCGCGCCGGTGGCCGACGAGGAAGCCGCCAAGGTGCAGGCCGAAGCCAAGGCTGCGAAAACACAGGCAGAGCCCAAGCCGGCCAAGGCCGTCGTGCCGGGCCCGTGGCCGTTCCCGACTGCGGAATCGGTCAAGGCCGCGGCCGTGAAAGCCGCCGCCGAGCAGGCTGCGGCCGAGCAGGCCGAAGCGGCCCGCATCCAGGCTGCCAAGGTACAGGCCGAACAGGAAGCTGCAGCGCAGGCCGCAGCAACCGCCGCGCCGGCTGCACAGGCTGAGCCGGCTGCACAAGCTGAGCCGGCCGCCCAGTCGCCGTGGCCGTTCCCGACCACCGACTCGGTAGCCGCCGCCGTGGCCCACATGGCCGAGGCCGATACCGCCGCACAGCCGGTCGTGAGTGCCGCTCCGGCACCGGCTCCGGTCGAGGCACCGGCACCTGCCGCTGCACCTGCACCTGTCACGGCACCGGCTCAGGTCGAGGTCGAGGTCGAGGCCGCTCAGCCTGCCGCAGCGATCCCTGCCCCGGCCGTGGCAACGGCTCCGGCTCCGGTGGCTGCCGCAACGGCCGACCTGAACGACCTGCTCGAGAAAGCCGGTCTCACGCTGGCATCGACGGATCCGGAAAAGCTGCGCGCCGCCCAGGAAGCCGCTGCCCAGGTAGCGCCGCCGGCCCGTCCGCGCCGCACGCGCAAGCCGGCGCCGCCGCCGGTCGACGAGCCGCTGATCCAGGTGGATACGCGTCAATAAAGGCGTCGACACCGCCTTGACGTGAAAAAGGAAGCCTTCCCGGCTTCCTTTTTTTTTATTGACGGGCCGCCTGTGCTACGATGGCGGCGTCGAAAAAGGCCGGGTCGGATACRTAAGCCCGACCCCTTCGCGCCAGATCAGGCGTGAAGTTCTGTTCCATGCGTCCACGCATGCGTACCCGCGACGAACCGTCCGGCGCTATTGCGCCCAACGGGTTCGTGCGCGCGCGCCTCCAGGCAGGCATCCCGAGCGAACCCATCCTCGGAGAATGCCATGCAACTCAACCATCTCGACCTCGTTCTTCCAAACCTACGCAAAGTTGGCCATGGTTAACTTTGCCGTTGGATTCCTGCTTCGCTGGGGCCGGTTTCACCCTGCGCTCGCGCACAGGGCCAGCGCCTTCCCCTCCACAGGCCGATGCGGTCGAACTGACCGCCACATTCCTCAGATTGATCGCTGCGTTCACGTCGCGATCGTTCAACGCCCCGCAACCTGGGCAGGTCCAGTACCGCATATCCAGGCCGAGGGATTCCAGCCGATACGCACAGCACGAACACAACTTGCTACTGGGGAACCAACGATCGATCAGTACGACCTGCCCGCCGCGCCAGGCCGCCTTGTACCCGAGCTGGCGGCGTAGTTCATAAAAGCCCATGTCCGCAATGGCCCGCGCCAGATGTCTGTTGCTCATCATGCCCTTGACGTTGAGATCCTCGATGCCGATCGTGTGAAAGCGGCGCGTAATGCTGGTGCTCAGCTTATGCAGGCTGTCCTGGCGAATGTTTGCGATCCGCGCGTGCAGTCTCGCCAGTTTCAGTTTCGCCCTGACGCGATTACGCGACCCTTTGACTTTACGGGACAGGGCACGCGATAGCCGCCGCAATCGTGTCAACAAGGTTCGCAATGCCTTCGGGCTCTGAAACGTTTCGCCGGTCGACAGGGTGACCAGCGCCTTGATGCCCAGGTCCACTCCGACCGCACCTTGGTTATCGGCCAGCGGCACAGGTGAATCAGAAGCATCAACGGTGATGCTGGCGTACCAGTGGTCGGCAACGCGTGCAACCGACGCGGAGACGATCCGGCCCGCAAAACGCAGCGTCTCACGCATGCTGACCCACCCCAGCTTCGGAATGCGGATACGCCGGTCCTCGACGCGGAACTGATCATTGCTGAGCGTAAAGCGATCGTCCCGTCCTTTCCTGCGAAATCTCGGATAACCGGTCCGCCCGGCGAAGAAGTTCTCGAACGCACGCCCGAGCTGCATGATGGCTATCTGCGGCGCGTTCTTGGTGACCTCGAGCATCCAAGGATATTGCTCGCGCTTGATCCTATTGAGTTGGCGCCGCAGCGCCGCTTCGGACGGCTTGGCCAGCGTCGGGTCGGCCTTACAGGCTTCATATTGTTTTTGCCACTCGGTCAGCGCCCAGTTGTACGCGAAGCGGGCGGTACCCGCAGCGCGCGCCAGGTAGGTCGCCTGTTTGTTGTTCGGGTCCAGCCGGATGCGGTGCGCGGCGAGCATTGAACATCCTTCAAAGTCATCTTGGTCATCCAACCAAAGGCTTGTCGGCCGTGCGATCGGAATGAACTTGTGCATTGCCTATGATCGCGCAAAGTTTGCGAAGTTCCAGATTACTTTTCGAACCCCACCTGACATGCGAGACGGATGCCGCACCGCAGCAAACCGGCGACCCGGAATCCCGGATCGGTGCACACTAAGGCACCAATCAGACGAGGCTAGCATCATGGAAAAGACGAAACGGATCAGTCTTGGATTGCAGGGCGGTGGCGCGTACGGCGCCTTCGGTTGGGGCGTACTCGACCGGCTGCTGGCCGACGACCGCCTGGACATCGTCGCCGTCAGCGCCGCGAGCGCCGGCGCCATCAATGCCGTCGCCGTGCTCGACGGCTTTGCGCATGGCGGCGGCCCGGAAGGCGCGCGGCGCAGCCTGGATCGCTTCTGGACGACGCTCGGCCAGGCCGCCGCGCTCGGCCCGCTGCGCCCGACCCCATTCGATGTCCTGATGGGCCGCGGCAGCATCGAGACGTCGCCCGGTTACATGCTGCTGCAGCTGGCCAGCGCGACCCTCGCGCCCGAGCAGTTGTATCCACTCAATATCAACACGCTGTCGACCCTGCTCGCGACGCTGGTCGATTTCAAACGGGTGCGTGCCTGCGAAGAAGTCAGCCTGTTCGTATCGGCCACGAATGTACGCACCGGCAAGGGCCGCGTGTTCCGGCGCGACGAGATCGACGTCGAGCACGTGATGGCCTCGGCCTGCCTGCCCCAGGTATTCGCCCCCGTGCGCATCGATGGCGAGGCGTACTGGGATGGCAGCTTCGTCGGCAATCCTCCGCTCGCCCCGCTCGTGAATGGCTACGCGGGCGACATCCTCGTCGTGCAGAACAACCCGATCGCCCGCCGCGATCTGCCATACAGCATGGCCGACGTGAACAACCGCGCCAACGAGATTGCGTTCAACATCAGTCTCGTGCGCGAGATCAGCGCCATCCAGCACCTCGGCGCCGTGTTCGACGAAGAATCGACGGCCAGGACACGGCGCGCGCCCGTGCGCCTGCACCTGATCAGCGGCACCGGTGTGCTGCGCGACTTGAGCATCTCGAGCAGGTTCAACACGGAATGGAGTTTCATTCGCCACTTGCACGACCTCGGCCAGATGGCGGCCGCGCGCTGGCTCGACGCGCACGTCGACGATGTCGGTGTCATGTCGACGCTCGACCCGGCACACGTGTTTGCGTCCGAGGAGGCACGGGCGCTGTCCAGATGAGCGGGCAGCACATCGTGTAAGATGGGCAAGTTTACACTCGCTTGCCCACCACCTTGTCCGCCCTTCCCTTTCACACCGCCCTGCGCTACTGGCTCAAGCTGGGCTTCATCAGTTTCGGCGGTCCGGCCGGGCAGATCGCCATGATGCACGCCGAGCTCGTCGAGCGCCGACGCTGGATCTCCGAGCGCCGTTTCCTGCACGCGCTGAATTACTGCATGCTGCTGCCGGGACCGGAAGCGACGCAGCTCGCGATCTACATCGGCTGGCTGTTGCACCGCGTGCCGGGCGGGATCGCCGCCGGCGTGCTGTTCGTGCTCCCTTCGCTGCTCGTGCTGATCCTGCTGTCGTGGATCTACATGGCGTACGGCCAGCTGGCCGTCGTCGCCGGTATCATGGACGGCATCAAGCCGGCCGTCGTCGCGATCGTGCTGGCGGCGGGTTGGCGCATCGGCAGCCGCACGTTGCGCAATCGCCTGCTGGCCGGCGTCGCGCTCGCGGCCTTCGTCGCCATCGACCTGCTCGGTGTGCCGTTCCCGCTGATCGTGCTGGGCGCCGCGCTCGTCGGACTGGTGGGCGGACGTCTGCGGCCCGCGCTGTTCGAACCCGGCGGCGCCCACGCGGCGGCACCGGCCGACGCGGCCCACCCGCCGGCGCTGATCGACGACACGACGCCGACGCCGCCCCACGCCCGCTTCAGCTGGCGCCGCCTGGCGACGGTGAGCGTCGCGGGATGCGCCATCGGCTTCGCCTGCTGGGCCGCGCTCGTCCTCGCCTGCGGACCGGACGGCGAACTGCCCCGGATGGGTGCCTTCTTCGGCAAGACCGCGTTGCTGACCTTCGGCGGCGCCTATGCCGTGCTGCCCTATGTCGTGCAGCATGCTGTCGAGCAATACCACTGGCTCGACGCGGGCCAGATGATCGACGGCCTCGCGCTGGGCGAGACGACACCCGGGCCGTTGATCATGATCGTCGCCTTCGTCGGCTTCGTCGGCGGCTGGACCCATGCGCTGTTCGGCCCGGACGCGCGCCTGCTGGCCGGCGCGGCGGCGGCCGGCGTGGCCACGCTGTTCACCTTTTTACCGTCGTTCGTGTTCATCCTCGCCGGCGGCCCGCTCGTCGAATCGACGCGCGGCGATATCCGGCTGACGGCGCCGCTGACCGCGATCTCGGCGGCCGTCGTCGGCGTGATCGCAAGCCTGGCCGTGTTCTTTGGTGCCCACGTGTTCTTCCACGCCGGCGCGCCGCGCTGGGGCGCCATCGCCATCGGCACGGCCGCTGCCGTGGCGCTATTGCGCTACAGAACGGGCACCATCAAGACCATCCTTGCCTGCGCCGTGGCCGGCCTTCTGCTATCGTATTGGCATGGCTGAAAAAATCATCATGGTGGCCGATGCGCGCTCGCCCGCGCTGGCCGTCCCCGACACGCTGGAGACACCGACCGGCCTGCTTGCCGACGCCCTCGGGCGCCCCCTGCACGACCTGCGCATTTCCGTCACGGACCGCTGCAATTTCCGCTGCGTGTACTGCATGCCGAAGGAAGTCTTCGACAAGGATTACGCCTACCTGCCCCACGCCGCCCTGCTCAACTTCGAGGAAATCGCGCGCGTGGCGCGGCTGTTCGTCGCCCACGGTGTCGAGAAGATCCGCCTGACCGGCGGCGAACCGTTGCTGCGCAAGAACCTGGAGCGCCTGGTCGAACAGTTGCGCGCCATCGAGACGCCGTCCGGCCGCCCGCTCGACCTCACGCTGACCACGAACGGCTCGCTGCTGGCGAAAAAGGCGCAGGTGCTGAAGGATGCGGGCCTGGACCGCGTGACGGTCTCGCTCGACGCCATCGACGACGCCGTGTTCAAGCGCATGAACGACGTCGACTTCGCCGTCTCCGACGTGCTCGACGGCATCGCCGCCGCCCAGGCCGCCGGCCTCGGCCCGATCAAGGTCAACATGGTCGTCAAGGGCGGCATGAACGACGACCAGATCCTGCCGATGGCGCGCCATTTCAAGGGCACGCCGGTCGTGCTGCGCTTCATCGAATACATGGACGTGGGCGCCTCAAACGGCTGGAACATGACGGAAGTCGTGCCGTCGCGCGACGTCGTGCGCCGCATCGCGGCCGAGATGCCGCTCGAACCCGTCGGCGCCAACTATCCCGGCGAAACGGCTACGCGCTGGCGCTATGTGGACAAGGATGGGAAGAACGGCCTCGGCGAAGTGGGCATGATCTCCAGCGTCACGCAGGCGTTCTGCCACGACTGCTCGCGCATCCGCCTGTCGACCGAGGGCAAGCTGTACACCTGCCTGTTCGCGACCTGCGGCCACGACCTGCGCGAACTGCTGCGGACGGGGCGCACGGACGCGGAGATGCAGGCCGCCATCGCCCAGCTCTGGCGCGCGCGCGACGACCGCTATTCCGAGACCCGCACCGTCAACACGGCGGGCCTCTCGCTGCGCGCGGAGAGCGCACAAAAAATCGAAATGTCCTACATCGGTGGATAAGAACATGAACAAGGAATCCATCAGCGGCCTGATCCTCGCCGGCGGCCGTGGCACGCGCATGGGCCACGTCGACAAGGGCCTGCAACCGTTCGGCGGCACGACCATGGTCGCGCACGTGCTGGCGCGCCTCGAGCCCCAGGTGGCGACGGTCGCCATCAACGCCAACCGCAACCTCGATATGTACGCGGCCTGCGGCGTGCCCGTCTGGCCGGACGACACGCACGACTACGCGGGCCCGCTGGCCGGCCTGCAGGCAGGCCTGCGCCGCTGCGCGACGACTTACCTGCTCACGGCCCCGTGCGATTCGCCCTTCCTGCCGGCCGACCTGGCCGAACGCCTGCTGGACGGCCTGCGCGCGATCGACGCCGACCTCGCCGTCGCCGTCACCGAAGAGAATGGCCGGCGCCAGGTCCACCCCGTGTTCTGCCTGCTGAAGGCGAGCCTGGAGCCGGTGCTGTCGGCCTACCTGGACGGCGGCGGGCGGCGCATGGACGGCTGGTATCCGCAGATCCGCGTGACGGAGGTGCTGTTCGACGACGCCGACGCCTTCCGCAACATCAACACGCTGGACGAGTTGCGCGAACTCGACCCGGCCAGGGTGCCGCGGCTGGCCGACGTGGTCAGTTGCCTGTCCGCGTACGACCCGGACGCGCTGCCCGTGCGCGACGCCCAGCGCATCATCCGCGAGTTCGTCGCGCCCGTACGCGCGACCGAGATGGTCGCGCTGCGCGCTGCGCTGGGCCGCGTGCTGGCCGCCGACATCGTCTCCCCGATCGACGTGCCGGCCCACGACAACTCGGCGATGGATGGTTTTGCCCTGCGCGGCGCCGACCTGCCCACCGACGCGCCCGTGCGCCTGCGCGTGATCGGCACGGCCTACGCCGGCCGCCCCTTCGACGGCAGTCCCCAGCCGGGCGAATGCGTGCGCATCATGACGGGCGCCGTGATGCCGGCCGGCTGCGACAGCGTCGTGCCGCAGGAATTCGTGAGCGTCGACGCCGATACGATGACGATCGCCCCGGGCACCATCCGCCCCGGCGACAACCGCCGCCTGGCCGGCGAAGACCTGAAGGCCGGCAGCGCGGCGCTGCGCAGCGGGAAGATCGTGCGTCCGGCCGACCTCGGGCTGCTCGCGTCGCTGGGCGTGGCGGAAGTCCCCGTGCAGCGCCGGCTGCGCGTCGCGTTCTTCTCGACGGGCGACGAACTACGCTCGATCGGCCAGCCGCTCGACGAGGGCTGCGTCTACGACAGCAACCGCTACACGATCTACGGCATGCTGCAGCGCCTGGGCTGCGACCTGATCGACATGGGCGTCGTGCGCGACGACCCGCAGGCGCTGGAGCAGGCGCTGCGCGACGCCTGCGAGAACGCCGACGCCATCATCACCTCGGGCGGCGTCTCGGTCGGCGCGGCGGACTACACGAAGCAGATCATGGCGCGCCTGGGCGACGTCACGTTCTGGAAGATCGGCATGCGCCCGGGCCGCCCGCTGGCCTTCGGCCGCATCACGTCGAACGGCCGCAGCGCCTTCCTGTTCGGCCTGCCGGGCAATCCGGTGGCGGTGATGGTCTCGTTCTACTTCTTCGCCCGCGACGCACTGCTGCGCATGATGGGTGCCGAGGCACCGCTCGAACTGGTGCGCGCCCGCTCGGCTGGCACGATCCGCAAGAAACCGGGCCGCACGGAATACCAGCGCGGCATCCTGGCCCGCGGCGCGGACGGCCAGCCGACCGTCACGATCACGGGGTCGCAGGGGTCGGGCATCCTGCGGTCGATGTCGGAGGGGAACTGCATGGTGGTACTGCACGATGAGCAGGGTACCGTGCAGGCGGGCGACATGGTCGACGTGCTGCTGTTCGAGGGCCTGATCTGACCGGAATACGCCGAACTTGCGTAGGGTGGGCACCCCGTGCCCACGCGCAACCTCCGCATACCATCGACTATTCGAAATCACCCCATTCGCGATCCAGCCCTCCAGCCCAATCGATCGGATACACGCCGTCGCGTATGTACCGATGGATCGTCGAATAAGGCCAATCAATCGCACGCGTTACGTACCCATGCCGCACCGGGTTGTAATGGATGTAATCGAGATGCCGCTCGAAATCGACATCGTCACGGATGAGATGTTCCCAGAACCGCCGTTGCCAGATCGTCGATTCACGATGCTGTCGCGCCGATGCGTTACGCACCCCAGGATCGAGAACAACGTCCGGAGAGAATCGCGACACCGACCGTTTGATCAGCGACCAGCGCATAGAAAAATCAGAGTCGCCCGAGGGCAAGGTCCAGACACAGTGCAGATGGTCCGGCATCAATACCCAGGCGTTGATAACAAACGAACGAGTTTTACGCACGTCGTCGATTGCACGACGTAACGAAAGCCGGATCATTGGATGGCACAGAATGGGGCGCCGGTGATAGGTGACGAGCGTGAAGAAGAACGTATTCCCGGTCCGTGTGCGGCGATAATAGGTCATGATCCGAGCGTACGTCGCGGATCATCCTCGGTGCCGGCGGTTGATCAAACGTACGCCACGGTTCAATCGTCGCTGTCGACGTTCGACGCGCCCAACATCAACTGCGCCGCCTCGCTCGGCAACGCTTCCACCGACTTGAGCTTGCGCGCCATCTGCCGGCTGCGCACCTCGGCGCTTTCGATGTTCTTGGCGGCGCGCTCCAACGTCAGCCTGGTCTGTGCCAGCACGTCGCCGAACTTGCCGAATTCCGTCTTCACGGCACCCAGCACCTGCCACACCTCGGACGAACGCTTTTCCAGCGCCAGCGTGCGGAAGCCCATCTGCAGGCTGTTCAGCAGCGCCGCCAGCGTGGACGGTCCGGCGATCGTCACGCGCAAGGTGCGCTGCAGGTCGTCGGCCAGGCCCGGGCGGCGCATCACTTCCGCGTACAGGCCCTCGGTCGGCAGGAACAGGATGGCGAAGTCGGTCGTCTGCGGCGGCGCCACGTATTTCTCGCAGATGGTCTTCGCTTCGCCGCGCACCGCACGCTCCAGCTCCGCGCCCGCGCGCGCGACGCCGTCGGCATCGCCCTGCTCGGCCGCTTCCAGCAGGCGTTCGTACTGCTCCTTCGGAAACTTGGCATCGATCGGCAGCCACAGCGGCGGCCCGCCGTCGACGACGCCCGGCAACTTGATCGCGAATTCGACGCGCGCGTTCGAACCGCGTACCGTCTCCACGTTCTTGGCGTACTGGTCGACGGTGAGGATCTGCTCGAGCAGCATTTCCAGCTGCACCTCGCCCCACGTGCCGCGCGTCTTAACGTTGACGAGCACGCGCTTCAGGTCGCCCACGCCGACGGCCAGCTGCTGCATCTCGCCCAGGCCCTGGTGCACCTTCTCCAGGCGGTCGGACACCTGGCGGAACGATTCCGTCAGGCGCGTCTCCAAGGTGGCGTGCAGCTTCTCGTCGACGGTCTGGCGCATCTCTTCGAGGCGGCGCGCATTATCGTTCTGCAGGTCGCGGATCTTCGTCTCGAGCGTCGCGCGCACTTCCAGCATGCGTTGCGCGTTCGATTCCGTGAGGTTCGCGAGCGCGCCGTTCAGCGTGTCGGAAAACCGCTTGAGCGCGCGCGCCTGTTCCTCGCGGCCGCCCTGCGAATTCAACTGGATCTGCTGGCGCATGCCGTCCAGCTGCTGGACGGTGGCGGCCTGATTCTGCGCCAGGTGCGCAGCCAGTTCCTGGCGTGTGGACTGGGCGCTGACCTGCAATTCCTGGCGCAGCTCGCGCTCCAGGCGTTCGAAAGCGTGGCGCTCGTCGCCGCCGCGGCGCGCGCGAGTCAGCAGCACGACCTGCAAGCCGAGGACGGCCAGCAGCGCCAGCGCGAGCACGATGAATTCGAGGGTCGACATGCTGTCTTAGTGGGGCCTGTTGCGCATCCAGTCGGCCGTCTGGTAGAAGGACTGCATCAGCGCGAGGCGCAGGTCGTAGTCGTAGCCGAGGTCTTCCAGCGCCAGCGCCATGCAGCGCAGCCACTGGTCGCGTTCCGACGTGCCGATGGCGAACGGCAGGTGGCGCGCACGCAGCATCGGATGGCCGTAGCGTTCGATGAAGAGGTTCGGCCCGCCCATCCAGCCGGACAGGAACATGAACAGCTTATCGCGCGAGCTGTCGTTGGGGACGGGGTGCATGGCGTGGATGCCGGCGAACTCCGGCTCCAGTTGCATCAGGTCGTAGAAACGGTCGACCAGTTCGCGCAGGCGGGATTCGCCGCCGATGATCTCGTACAGGGTGCGAGTGTCTTGCTGTTCCTGTACGTCCTGGGAATCTTGGGGTGCGTTGGGTTCAGACATCCGCTCATGATAGCGCAGCCTGCCAATGTCGTGGTCAAGTACGTTGACCTTGGCCGGCGATACGTAGGGTGGGCACCACGTGCCCACGCGGACGTCGGCGGACCGCAAACGTAACGCGTGGGCACAGGGTGCCCACCCTACGCACCTACACTTACGTTTTTTCACGCTTCTCGCAACGTTTGTAATGGTGGCTGCCGCAACACGTTGCGCAGTCCAAGCCATCCGCCCACGAGTGCGCATACCGCCCCCACGACCAGCCCCACGACCCACACCTGCGGTTCGAACCGCCACGGGAACTTGAACTGGTACTCGGCCAGCGCCCAGCCCAGCGCCGCGGCGCCCGACGCCGCCAGCAGGCCGGACAGGCTGCCGACCAGCACGAACTCGATGCGCTGCGCCTGCGCCAGCTGGCCGCGCGTGGCGCCCAGCGCGCGCAGCAGGCCCGCTTCGCGCGTGCGCTCGGCCTGCGATCCCATCAGGGCCGCATACAGCACGAGCACACCCGAGGCCAGGGTGAACAGGAACAGGAATTCCACCGCCGCGACGACCTGGTCGAGCACCTCCTGCACCTGGCGGATGATGCCGCTGACGTCGATGACGGTCAGGTTCGGCCACGCGCGCGTCAGGGTGTTGGCGAGGCCGATGCCGCGCGCCGGCAGGTGGAATGCCGTCATGTACGTCGTCGGCGCGGCGCGCATCGCGGCGGGGTTGATGATGACGAAGAAGTTGGCGCGCATCGAACCCCATTCCAGCTTGCGCAGGCTCGTGATCTTCGCGTCGACGATCTGGCCGCCCATGTCGAAGCGCATCGTGTCGCCCAGCTTCAGGCGCAGCGTGCGCGCGAGACCCTGCTCGACCGATGCCTCCGTCACGCCCGGCGCGTCGCGGTACCAGCGGCCGGCCACGATCTCGTTCGTCGCCGGCAGGTCGGCCGTCGACGACAGGTTGAACTCGCGCTCCGCGAGACCCTTCGCGCGCTCATCGACGTACGTGGTCGCCGTGACCGCGTTGCCGTTCACGGCGACGAGGCGGCCGCGGATCATCGGGTACAGCACCGGGTCGCGCACGCCGGCCGCGCGG
>NZ_JBFUDR010000145.1:0-15401 GCF_056404615.1 Massilia sp. P2_C2
GCCGCGGCCGCCGCGGCCTGCGCGGCGGTGCGTTGCCGGCGCCGGGCGAGCTGGCCGAGACGCAACGCGGCATCGTCCGCGGAGCCCGTCGG
Organism: Massilia sp. P2_C2; assembly: GCF_056404615.1. Lineage (NCBI taxonomy): Bacteria > Pseudomonadati > Pseudomonadota > Betaproteobacteria > Burkholderiales > Oxalobacteraceae > Massilia > Massilia sp. P2_C2. The sequence continues at coordinate 93 of NZ_JBFUDR010000145.1, forward strand.
CGCGGTGCCGCTGACAGGGCCCGCAGGCACCGTCTCCGGCGCGGCCGCCAGCGTGCCGACGCCGAACTGCGTGTCGGGCGACGCCAGCACGGTGCCGGGCTCCGGCGTTGCGCCACCCTCGTTTTTGGGGAAGAAATTCATCGACAGTTTGGATGCGAATCCCATTCCAGCTCCAGTGCAGAACCCGTTGTGATTGATTTAGCGTGCGACTTGCAGGAAACGTTCCTCGCGCGCGAGGGCGGCCAGCGACAGCGGCGTCCATTCGTGACCCTCGGCGTCGCGCAAACAGCCTTCGCCTGGTGCCATGTCGGCCGCGTGGCGCAGGCCGACCACGCGCCCGACCAGCAGGGCGCACGGGAAGCCGAGGCCGGGCGCGAACGTCACGAGGCGCGCCCCCGCCGCCGGCGCATTTGCCCGGGCATCCGCCGGGGCCGCCCCGGGATCGAAATAGCGGGACAGGTCGACGACGCCCAGCAAATTGCCGCGCACGTTCGCGAGGCCGAGGTACCACGGTTGCGTGAGCGGCACGGCGGCCAGCGCCGGCAGCGGCACGATCTCGCCCGCTTCGACGAGGTCCAGCAGGTAGCGCACCCCGCCGATCTCGACGCCCAGCTGGTGCGCGCGCGCGCCGCTGCTCGTGCGCGCAGCCTGCATGCGCTCGAGCAACTGTTCCTGGTACTGGCGCAGGCGCGCCCGTCTGGCCGCGCCCTTCTGCCCGCTGGCGTCGCTGGCGCTCATGTCAGGCGCCGAGCGTGGCAATCCTGGCCAGCAGCTTGGCCGGGTCGACCGGCTTGACGAAATAATCCTTCGCGCCCTGGCGCATGCCCCAGATGCGGTCCGTCTCCTGGTCCTTGCTGCTGCAGATGATGACGGGGACGGACGCCAGTTCCGGGTCGCGCGCGATCGAGCGCGTCACCTGGAAACCGTTCGCGCCCGGCATCACGACATCCATCAGGATCAGTTGCGGACGCTCGGCGCGGATCTTGGCCAGCGCCTCCTCGCCATTGTCGGCGGTCGTCACGGTAAAGCCGTTCCGCACGAGGATATCGGTCAGGTAATAGCGTTCGGTCGGGGAATCGTCGACGATCAGGATCTTTTGTATGGCCACGGCGGGCTCCGCATCGTTATGGATCAGCCGGCACCGTCGACCGGCGCATGGTCGCGCACGGCAGCCAGCAGGCTGTCCTTGGAAAAGGGTTTGGTGAGATAGGCGCTCGAACCGACCATCGCGCCGCGCGCACGGTCGAACAGGCCATCCTTGGACGACAGCATGACGACCGGCGTGGCGTGGAACCTGGCGCTCTTCTTGATCAGCGCGCAGGTCTGGTAGCCGTCCAGGCGCGGCATCAGGATGTCACAGAACACCAGCGCGGGATGGTGGTCGTTGATCTTGGCCAGTGCATCGAAGCCGTCTTCGGCCAGCACCACGTGGTAGCCGGCCTGGGACAGGAAAATCTCGGCGGAACGACGGATCGTGCTGCTGTCGTCGATCACCATGATCGTCAGGCCTGTCGGTTGCGTCGTCATATTCGTTTCACTTCAGCATGAACCCGCAAGATAGCATAGGGTCCGGGGCTTGTGCACGAAGTGTTGCGTTGCATCAACTAACAGGATTGCGCTTCGTTGAATGGATGGTACGAAACATTGGCGAAACGGCATCGCCTTTGATCGAATGGCAAACGACCGGTCAGATCACGGTCATTTCAAAATCGTCCTTGCGCGCGCCGCATTCCGGGCACGTCCAGTTCATCGGCACGTCGGCCCAGCGGGTTCCCGGCGCGATGCCGTCGTCCGGGGCGCCGGCGGCTTCGTCGTAGACCCAGCCGCAGATCAGGCACATCCAGGTCTGGTAAACCTGCGTTTCTGTACTCACTTTGATTCCTTGTCGATTGCGGAGCTCCCGGACACGACCGCACGGGCAGTAGGTTTTTCCAGGAACCCTCTAGTAAAATGGGAAGTCAGGTATCTTAATCTAGGCGCTGTGCAAAACCAACAGTCTCCACTCATCCTTACGTTCGGACCCACCGATCCGGTCGGGGCGCTGGGTATCCAGTGCGACGTGACCGTTTTTGCCATGCATGGCTGTCACGCCCTCTCGGTCGTGACGGGCATCCTCGTGGCCGATACCGCGCGCGTCGACGACATCCAGCCGGTCGACCATTCCCACGTCGTGGAACAGGCGCGCATGCTGCTCGAGGACATGCCGGTGGCCGCGATCAAGGTGGGGACGATGGCCACGCTGGAACAGATCGCCGCCATCGCGGAAATCGTGTCCGACTACGCCGACGTGCCCCTCGTGCTCGATCCGTTCACGTCCGCGCTGCCCGATTGCGGTCCGCGCGACGATGATATGTTGACGCTCATTCATCAACTGCTCGTGCCGCAGGCCAGCGTGTTCATGCTGTCGCAGCCGGAACTGGCGCGCCTGGCCGACTGCTGGCGCGACCCGGCCAGCTCCGCCACCGTCGCCGAGGATGCGACGGAACTGATCGGCATGGGCTGCGGCCACGTGCTCGTGACGGGCATCGGCGGCGGCGACGGCACGCGCTGCAACGAGTTGTACGACGCGGACGGCCTGGCCGCCAGCCTCCCCTGGACACAGCACCTGCCCGGCCCGTTCGTCGGCGCGGGCAATACGCTGTCGGCCGCGCTGGCCGCGCGCATGGCGCTCGGCGCCGGCGCCGCGGACGCCCTGACCGGCGCCCAGGCTTACGTTACCGGCGCCCTCGCCAACGCCGGCCGCTTCGGCATGGGCCGACTCATTCCCAACAAGATCTTCCGCGTCCCCGGCGCGGCCCGCTAACCCGACGGCGYCAGCCCCCRTCGCGGGCATGGCGCCGATTCATCCGAGACACCATGACCGCTACCCCCAACACCACTTCCCGGAACGATACCCTGTTCGCCCGCGCCCAGCAGACCACGCCGGGCGGCGTGAACTCGCCCGTGCGCGCCTTCCGCTCCGTCGGCGGCACCCCGCGCTTCATCACCCGCGCCGAAGGGCCGTATTTCTGGGACGCGGACGGCAAGCGCTACATCGACTACATCGGTTCCTGGGGCCCGGCCATCGTCGGCCACGCCCACCCACAAGTGGTGAAGGCCGTGCAGGAAGCCGCCGCGCGCGGCCTGTCGTTCGGCGCCCCGACCGAGGGCGAGATCGAGATCGCCGAGGAGATCTGCCGCCTCGTGCCATCGATCGAGCAGGTGCGCCTGGTTTCCTCCGGCACGGAAGCGACGATGAGCGCCCTGCGCCTGGCGCGCGGCGCGACCGGCCGCGACAAGATCGTCAAGTTCGAAGGCTGCTACCACGGCCACGCCGATTCCCTGCTCGTGAAGGCCGGGTCGGGCCTGCTCACGTTCGGCAACCCGACGTCGGCCGGCGTGCCGGAAGACTTCGTCAAGCACACGCTCGTCCTCGACTACAACAACGTCCCGCAACTGGAAGACGCATTCCAGTCGATGGGCGACACCATCGCCTGCGTGATCGTGGAAGCCGTGGCCGGCAACATGAACCTGATCCGCGCGACGCCGGAATTCCTGCACCGCATGCGTGAACTGTGCACGGAATACGGTGCCGTCCTGATCTTCGACGAGGTCATGTCGGGCTTCCGCGTGGGCATGGGCGGTGCGCAGGCGCTGTATGGCATCACGCCGGACCTGACGGCGCTGGGCAAGGTCATCGGCGGCGGCATGCCGGTCGCAGCGTTCGGCGGCCGCGCCGACCTGATGCAGAAGATGGCGCCGATCGGCCCCGTCTACCAGGCGGGCACGCTGTCCGGCAACCCGGTGGCCGTCGCCGCCGGCATGACCACCTTGAAACTGATCCAGGAACCGGGTTTCTACGAACACCTCACCGCGCAGACGGCCAAGCTGGTCGAAGGCCTGACGGCCGCCGCGAAGGAAGCGGGCGTGGCCTTCTGCGCGGACAGCGTCGGCGGCATGTTCGGCCTGTATTTCGCGGGCACGATCCCGTCCGGCTACGGCCAGATGATGGCCGGCGACAAGGAACGCTTCAACCGCTTCTTCCACGGCATGCTGGACGAAGGCGTGTACTTCGCGCCGGCCATGTTCGAAGCGGGCTTCGTGTCGGCGGCGCATGACGATGCCATCATCGCGGAGACGGTCGACGCCGCCCGCCGTGTATTTGCTTTACTTGCGTAGGGTGGGCACCCCCGTGCCCACGCGGACGCCAGCATGATGCGAGCGTCACGCGTGGGCTCGGGGAGCCCACCCTACCGCCGACCATGGACCTTCCCCATCATCATTTGATCGCCCCGGCGCGCTGATTTCCCGGCCGCGCGCCCGGTTTCATTCGCGCCAGGCCCCACATGCCGTTCAAGCTTTTCCGCCGCCTCACCGACAACGCCACCCTGAAATCGCTCGGCCCCGGCCTCATCACCRGCGCGGCCGACGACGATCCGTCCGGCATCGCCACCTATTCGCAGGCCGGCGCGCAATTCGGATTCAATACGCTGTGGACGCTCGAGCTGACCTACCCGTTCATGGTCGGCATCCAGCTCGTGTCGGCACGCATCGGCCGGGTGACGGGGCGCGGCCTCGCCGCGAACATCCGCCGCGCCTATTCGCCCTGGCTGCTGTACGCGATCGTGGCACTGCTCCTGACCGCCAACGTGATCAACATCGCAGCGGACATCGCCGCCATGGGCGAAGCCCTGCGTCTCGTGACCGGCGTTGGTTCCAGTCACCTGTACGCGCTCGGCTTCGGCCTGCTGTGCCTCCTGCTGCAAGTGTTCCTGCCGTACGCCACCTATGTGCGCTACCTGAAATGGCTGACGCTCGGCCTCTTGGCCTATGTCGCGACGGCGTTCGCCGTGCACATGCCGTGGACGGAGGTGTTCGCGCGCACCGTCTGGCCGCATTTTGCGTTCACGAAGGAGTCCGTCGCGCTGATCGTCGCCGTGTTCGGCACGACGATCAGTCCCTACCTGTTCTTCTGGCAGGCGTCGCAGGAAGTCGAGGAGATCCGCAACGACCACCACACGCGCGCGCTGCGCACGCGTCCACGCGACGCCGTCGCGCAGCTCAGGCGCATCAAGGCCGATACGGTGATCGGCATGGGCTTTTCCAACCTCGTCGCGTTCTTCATCATGCTGACGACGGCCGTCACGCTCGGCGCGCACGGCATCACGGACATCCAGTCGTCGGCGCAGGCGGCCGAGGCGCTGCGTCCGGTGGCGGGCGAGTTCGCGTTCCTCGCGTTCGCGCTGGGCATCATCGGCACCGGCATGCTGGCTGTTCCCGTGCTGGCGGGGTCGGCCGCCTACGCCGTCACCGAGAGCTTTCGCTGGCGCAACGGCATGGACCTGAAAGTCGTCGAGGCGCGCGAGTTCTACGGCATCATCGCCCTCGCCACCTTGGGCGGCGTGCTGCTCGACTTCGCGCCGGTCGACCCGATCGCGGCGCTGGTGCTGTCCGCGCAGATCAATGGCGTGATCGCCGTGCCGATCATGGTCGTCATGATGATGCTCGCGCAGAACCGCAAGATCATGGGCCAGTACACATTGTCCAGGCGCCATACGATCAATGGCTGGGTCGGCGTGGCGATCATGCTCGTGGCCGTGGTGGCGATGTTCGCGACGATGTGACCGGATAATCGTCCCCCACGCGTGGGGCTGCACCGGCGCGGCCGGCGGCTTTACGATGCGCTCTTCATCGTAAATACCATCAGGAGCCGCATCATGCAAACCACGACCGTTACTCCGCTGCCGCAGCCGCAGTTCTCGCGCGCCGGCATCATCTGGATCAAGCTGGCCGTTCTCTACCTCATCCTCGGCATTTCGCTGGGCATCGCCATGGGCGCCAGCCAGAACTTCACGCTGCGTCCGGTGCACGCCCACGTCAACCTGCTGGGGTGGACGACGATGGCGCTGGCCGGCCTGATCTACAGCGTCTTTCCGCAGGCCGGCGCAAGCCGTCTCGCGCGCGTGCACTTCTGGCTGCTGAACCTGGCGCTGCCCGTGATGATGGGTGCGCTCTCCATGCTGCTGCTGGGCCACGTCGCCGTCGCGCCCGTTCTCGCGATCGCGGAGATCACCGGCGCGCTGGCGATCGTCGCGTTCGCCGCGAATCTGTTCCTGAATCTGAAGCAATAGCAGCATCCTCTCCGGTTATACTTGTCCGGATAATAAAACCGGAGAGAGGCGACGTCATGGCTGTAAGTATCATCCGCTGTTCCTGTGCCGCACTGGCCGCGGCGGGCTTGCTGGTCGCCGCGCTGCCGACCCTTGCCGCCACGACCACCCCGCCAGGAACCAGCATGGAAAAGAAAACCGTTTCGCTCGACACCATCCGCCGCCAGGAGCAGGCGCTGCAGTTCTCGTCCTTCGACAATGACACGGCGCTCGCGATCGGCAACCGGATCGTCGAAATGGCCAAGGCCGACAAGGTCGCCGTCACGGTCGACATCACCGTCAACCGCAACCCGCTGTTCTTCCACGCGATGGCGGGCACGAGCCCGAACAACGTCGACTGGATCCGCCGCAAGAGCAACCTCGTGAACCGCACGGGCCACGCATCGTTCTTCGTGCACACGGAAGCCGTCAATGCCGGCCGCGACTACGACAACCTGCCCACGTTCGATACCAGGGACTATGCCGCGCACGGCGGCTCGTTCCCCATCGTCGTCAAGGGAACCGGACAGGTCGGCACCATCACCGTGTCCGGCCTCGCGGGCGTGGACGACCATGCGATGGTCGTGCGCGCACTCAAGTGGTACCTGAAAGCGGACGACGTCGCGATCTGATTACTTATAGCACCTCGCAAAACCGTCACGAGCGGCCGCAGTGCTGTTCGAGAAGCGCAGCTGTACGAGTAGTACAGCCGGTCCGCCGTAGCGGAGCATCGCAGGACAGCAGCCTGCGCGGCCCGATGCAACGCGCAGCAGGTTTGGCGACGTGCTATTTCAGCCAGCCGCGGTGGCGGAAATAGAGGAAGGGAGCGATGGCGCTGACGACCATCAGCCCCAGCGACCAGCCATAGCCGAAGTGCCAGTGCAGCTCCGGCAGGAATTCGAAGTTCATGCCGTAGATGCTGGCGATCAGGGTCGGCGGCAGGAAGGCGACCGACGCCACCGAGAAGATCTTGATGATCTTGTTCTGGTTGATGTTGATGAAGCCGACCGTGGCATCCATCAGGAAGTTGATCTTGTCGAACAGGAATGAGGTGTGGCCATCCAGCGATTCGATGTCGCGCAGGATCTGGCGCGCTTCCTCGAACTGGTCCGCGTTCAGCAATCGTCCGCGCATCAGGAAGCTGACGGCGCGGCGCGTGTCCATCATGTTGCGGCGGATGCGGCCGTTCAAGTCTTCCTCGTGCGCGATCGCATTCAGCGCGGACGCCGCGTCCTGGTCGGTGAATTCCTTCTGCAGCACGCGCTGGCTGACGTCTTCCAGGCTCTCGTAGATGCCCTCCAGCGCATCGGCCGAGTATTCCGCGTCCGTCGCGTACAGGTCCAGCAGCACGTCCATGTAATCCTCGATCGAGCCGGGCCGCGAGCGCGCGCGCAGGCGCACGAGGCGGAACACGGGCAGTTCGTCGGTATGGACCGAGAACAGGATTTTCTTGGCCAGGATGAATGCCACCGTCACGATGCGCGACGGGCCATCCTCTTCCTCGCGCAGGAAGTCGGTACGCAGGTGCAGGTCGCCGTTTTCCGCCTCGTAGTAGCGGGCCGAGGCCTCGATATCCTGGACTTCGTCCTCGCCGGGCAGGATCACGTCATAGGTCGCCTTGACCCAGGCGCGCTCTTCTTCGGTAGGGTCGAGCAGGTCGACCCAGACGGCAGGAACATTCTGCAGATCGGTACGCGAAGCGATAGGAACCTGATTCAGTCGGCCATTTTGTAGGACAAATACGTTGATCATGCGCTGCTTTCTCGGCCGGATTCGGAAACAGCGCAAGTGTACCTGTAAGCCTTGAGGCCGGCCAGCCCGAATCCACGTTTAAAATTCGGGGTCAGAGCACTTTTCGTCGAAAAGTGCTCTGACCCCGAATTTTAAGGCAGTTCGGCGGCGTTCATGCGGCGCTGGATGATCGCGGTGCGGCGCGCCAGGTAGCTCGTGTCGCGGTGGCGGTCGTAGTAGCGCGGGTTCGGCAGCATCACGGCCAGGCGCGCGGCCTGGGCGGCGTTCAGGTTCGCGGCCGACGTGCGGAAATAATGGCGCGCGGCGGCCTCGGCGCCGAACACGCCGCGGCCGAATTCCACCACGTTCAGGTAGATTTCCAGGATGCGTTCCTTGTCCATCACCGCTTCCAGCATGTAGGCGATGACCAGTTCCTGGCCCTTGCGCAGGTAGTTGCGCGAGCCGGACAGGAACAGATTCTTCGCGAGCTGCTGGGTGATCGTCGAGCCGCCGCCCACCACCTTGTGCTTCTTGTTGTTGCGCTCGTAGGCTTTTTCCAGCGCGTCCCAGTCGACGCCGTCATGCTCGCTGAAATTGGCATCCTCGGACGCGATCACGGCGCGCTTGAGATTGTTCGAGATACGCGCATACGGCACCCACACCTGTTCCAGCTTCGCGTTTGAATTCTGTTCGCGCAGCGCCGCCAGCTGCTGGCGCATCATGCTCGTGGACGACGGGTTGAACTGGGTCCACCAACACACCATCGCGAAGAAATACAGCTGCAGGAGGACGACGAGCAGCAGCGGCCCAAGGATGATCCATTTCAGCCAGCGCCGGCCGCCAGCCTTGGTGCGCGCCGCCGCGCCCACCTTGAGCGTGCCGACGCCCGTCATGACCGTGCGCGCATCCCGGCCAGCACGGCCTGCGTCTGCGGCCGCACGCCGCGCCAGATGAAGAACGCCTCGGCCGCCTGTTCGACCAGCATGCCCAGGCCGTCGCGCATGATCGCGCCGTGCGCCGCCGCGAACTGCATGAACGGCGTTGCATCCTTCCCGTACATCATGTCCAGCGCCAGGGTGCCCGCGCGGAACGCGGTCGCCGGCACGGGCGGCATGGCGGCGGACAGGCTGGCCGACGTCGCGTTGACGACCACGTCGAACGGGCCCGCGATGTCGTCGAACCCACAAGCAGTGACCTGGCCCGCCCAGGCGACATGGCCGGCAAAATGGTCGACGAGCGCATCGGCCGTCACGCGCGTGCGGTTGGCGATCACGATCGCTTCCGGCTTTTCGTTCAGGAACGGCAGGATCACGCCGCGCGCCGCACCGCCGGCACCCAGCAGCAGGATGCGCTTGCCGGCCAGCGGCACGCCGGCATTCTTCACGATGTCGGCCACGAGACCCGGGCCGTCCGTGTTGTCGCCGACGATCTCGCCCGCCTCGAAGCGCAGCGTGTTGACGGCGCCGGCCAGGCGCGCGCGCTCTTCCAGTCGGGAGGCCAGGGCGGCCGCTTCCAGCTTGAACGGGACGGTCACGTTGGCACCGCGATACCCTTGTGCGACGAGGTCGCGGACGGTGTCGGCAAAGCCGTCCAGCGGCGCCAGGCAGCGTTCGTACGAGATGTCCTGGCCGGTTTCGGCCGCGAACGCGGCGTGGATGTCCGGCGATTTACTATGGGCGATCGGGTTGCCGATCACGCAATATTTATCCGTCATTCTCTCTCCTGTTAGCCTTCCCCACGCAATTCCGCCTGCAGCTTTTCCTCGCGCGTGAACTTGAAGCGGGTGACGACGATCCAGAGGTCGTCCTTGTCGCTCGAACGCATATTCGCCGGGAATTTGCCGAACGGCGCGGCGCGGCGCACGATCGCCAGCGCGGCCTTGTCCAGCGCCGGATTGCCGGAACTGCGCTCGACGCGCGGCCCGCCCTCTTTTTCATAGAGGGAGCCGTCCTGGAAGATCGGGATGTAGACGACCAGCTCGCCATACAGCTTGTGGCCGTTCTGCTGCGGGAAGTTCAGGGTGCCGATTTCTTCCACGCGTTTCTGCATTGCCTTGTAATACATGGCGTAGCCGACCTCGCGCGTGCTGGGGCTGATGAACGTCTTTTTCGGGCGTTTGTTCTCGTCGGCGATGCGCTGCGTGATTTCGGCCGTCATGCGCGCGATGGCCTTGGCGGAATCGACATTGTCGGCGCCCGTGCGATTCGGGTCCGGCCGGGCCTGGTCGGCCACGGGCGCGCTGTTGAATTGCGACTGGCGGACTTTCGTCAGCACGTTTTTCTGTTGCTGTTCCAATTCGGCGATGCGGCGCTGCAAGGCCTTGATACTGTCGCCATTCTCGATCTTGCGCAGGTCGGGCAGCGGCGACTGGGCGCGGCCGGCGTCCGCGTTGCCGCCGCCATCCAGGTTGGCCTGGGCCAGCGCGTCGGCCTTCACGGGCGCGCGCGCATGCCTGGCGTTGACCAGGATGACCTCCAGGCCCGGATCGGCCGGCTGCAGCCGGAACGCATCCGGCGCGGCGAAGCGGATCGCCAGCAGGGAAGCGTGCGCCAGCACCGAAAAGGTGATGGCGATCATCAGGGGACGGTTGTGTCGGAGGGTGTTCACGCGCTGCTGGGTGGGACGGTTKGGGTCATGGAACTCCCCATTCTACCGTGCGGGCTGGCCGATTTGCGAGCCTTGTGGAAACTCCGGATCGTGCCAGCAACAACAAGTTGCCATTGTTTTAACGTAGGGTGGGCACACCGTGCCCACGCGGACGCCGACAACATGCAAACGTCACGCGTGGGCACTCATTTGAGGCCCCCGGCCTCAAATGCCCACCCTACGCCGCCGCCGGATCGGCCTGCTCGCCCGCCACGTCGGTCTGCGTCTCCGGATCGGTGACAGCCACAGCGCCCTCGGCCTCGGCCACTTCGGCCGCCGCCGCCTCGCCGGTGTCGGTACTGTCTTCCTCCTCGTCCAGGCCCAGCTCCGCGGCTGCTTCAGGCGCCACGGCCGCCACTTCGAGCAGGCGCGCTTCCAGCGACAGGTCGACCTCGTCCCAGCGCACGATGTCCAGGCGGACCTGGGCGCCGCGCGCCACCTGGGGCATGCCCGGCAGGCGGATCACGAGCGGGATCTCGACGAGGCGCAGCACTTCATCCTTCAGCGCCACCGCATCGACCTGTTTCGCATGTTCCTGGGCCAGCCAGCGCAGGCACCAGTAGCGCTCCATGTTCTGCTGGAAGTCGTTGTACGCCGAGTACGCCGCGTCGAACGCGGAGACGATCGAGAACAGCGTGGCGTCGCGGTGCTTGAACGGCGCGACGAGCGGCGCCGTCACGCCGTTGCTGGCGCAGGCGAGGATCTGCCACTGGTTCACGAGGTCGGTGTAGCGGCGCAGCGGCGACGTCGACCACGCATACTGGTCCACGCCGAGGCCCTGGTGCGGCGCCGCGTGGGTCACCATGCGCACCTGCATCTTGGCGGCCCAGCCGCCGGCACCCGGTCCCTGCGAGCGGTAGATGCCCGGCACGCCGCAGTCGTGCAGCAGCTTGCCCCAGGTGCTGTTGGCGAAGATCATCAGCTCGGCCACGATCTTGTCCAGCGGCGCACCGCGCTTGCGGCGCACGATCGTGACGACGTCGTCCTCGACATAAAAATTGAAGTCGACGCGGTTGGCCTGCTCCGGTTTCAGCCCGAACGCTTCCCGCTTCTTCATGCGGCCCGCTTCCAGCTGCAGCGCCCATTGCCACAACAGGCCCAGCTCCTTCTTGTGCGGGTAGTCGCCTTCTCCGCTGTTCAGCGTCTGCTCATTGACGACCTCGTCCAGGTCGTTGTGGCGCAGGTTGCTCTTGACGGGCACGCGCTCGGCGCGCGTCGTCGTCGACAGCACGGTCCACGTCGCCGGGTCCAGCACGGCATACAGCGACAGCGCCGGGCAGTCATTCCCCTCGGCCAGCGTGTAGGCATCGACGACGTCGTCCGGCAACATCGTGATCTTGTCGCCCGGCATATACACGGTCGACATGCGCGCGCGGGCGATCTTGTCGATGGCGTCGTCCGGACGGATGCCCAGGCCCGGCGCCGCGATGTGGATGCCCACGCGGACGGTGCCGTCATCGAGCGTCTCGACGGAGAACGCGTCGTCGATCTCGGTCGTCGTCACGTCGTCGATCGAGAACGCGGCCACGTTCGCCAGCGGCAGGTCGGCGGGCGGCGTCGGCACCGCGACGGGCGGGAAGCCGGCGCCACGCGGGAAGTGTTCGAACAGGAAGCGGCCCATGTGCAGCTCTTTGGCCGACGCGATGCCGCCGGTGGACAGCATCAGGCGCGGGGCCGTCGTCTGCAACTCGTCGGCGGCCGTCTCGAGCGCCTTGTATTCGATGCTGTTCTTGTCCGGCTTGAACAGCAGTTGCTGGACGAGCGGCTGCATCGCCTGCGGCAGCCTGCCAGCCTTCAGTTCCTCGACATACGTGGCCTGCACGATGGCCTGCTGCTTCTTCTTTTCGATGCCGGCCAGCGCCGCGCGCAGCGACTGTTCCGGCGCCGCCTTGTAGCGGCCGCGGCCCTTCTTGTAGAAATAGATGGGCGCGCCATGCAGCGCCAGCACGAGGCCGGCCGCCTCGAACGGCAGCGGCGGGTGGCCGAAGTATTCGGCGCCCAGTTCGGCGAAACCGAATTCTTCCTGCCCCGCGACTTCCCACAGGAATTCCAGGTCGACGTCCGCCGCGACGCCCTTCGCCTGTTCCAGCAGGGTGGCCGGGTCCGGTTTGTCGAACTGCAGCATCACGTCGCGCGCCTTGACCTTGGTACGCTTCCCGCTCGGCATTTCAACCTGGTAGGCCTCGCCCGCCTGCGACAGCACGGTGCCGACCTTGAAATCGCCGGACTCTTCGAAAAATAAGTTCATGTCAGTTCGTATTTATAGTAGTGGCGGTCACCACGAGATCCAGCACCGCGGGCAGGAAGACCTCGGTGACCAGCAGCAGTCCCTGGCGGCGACGATACACGCAGCGCCGCGCAAAACAGGCATCCATCGCGGGGATGTCCCCGCCGAGCGCAACATGCACACGGGCCAGCAGCGGATGGCCGGGACGCAGCCGCGCAAATTCCAGTTCGCCACGACGCACGAGCGGATCGTGGAACAGCGTCGTGCCCAGCGAACGCTCGCCCAGCGCCGAAAACAGCGGCCAGTCGCTCGCACTCGCGCTCATCGGCACGACGGTATGGCCGAACACGACCGGCCGCCCGTCGCAGCGCAGCAGCACTTCGCGCTCCCACACCCGCCGGGGCCGCGCCAGACCGATCGCGCCGGCCTCGTCCGCCAGGCAGACATTGCCCGCCTGGCGCAGTTTCTGTACCCGGAAATGCCGGCTGTGCGCGATCAGGCGCGCCGTCAGCGAGCCCGGCGTCGTCAGCCAGTCGCACATGGCGGCCGGCGCGCCTGCTCTTGCCGGATGCGCGAGCCAGCGGGCCCGGCGCAGCGATGCCGGCCTCACTGGGCACCCGAGAGACAGAACGCCAGTACCTCGTCGACATACTGCTCGAATTCCGACACGGCGTGGTCGCTGCCCTGAATGACGTGCTGGTGCGCGCCCGTGTAGTGCGCAACCATGTCGCGATAGTCCAACACCTCGTCGCCGGTGGCGGCCAGCAGGAAATACCGCTCGGGCCGCGTGATGCGTGCGACTTTCAATGCGGCCAGTTCATCGATGTATTCGCGCTTGAACTCGAACGGCTCGCCCGTATGCCATGCGGTCGTCACCCCGACGTGCTTATCCAGGTCCTTGAGCGGGTCGACGGCCGGGTTGATCAGCGCCGCGCGGCAGCCGAAGCGCTCCGCCAGCCAGGTCGCGTAGAATCCGCCCAGCGAGGAGCCGACGATCGCGAGCTCATTTTCCCCTCGTGCGGCATATCGCTCCACGAGCGTGAGCACGAGGTCCATCGCGGCCCTGGGCGAGGCCGGCAGTTGCGGGCAGACCAGGCTGGCGGCAAGGCCGGCCGCGTCCATCCGCTGCTGCACGACGCGCGCCTTGAACGAGCGTGGCGAGGAGCGGAAGCCGTGCAGATAGAGAAGATGCGGGGCATTACTCATGCCGCGAGCGCCTCGAGCAGCTTCTGATGCACGCCGCCGAACCCGCCGTTGCTCATCACGAGGATGTGGTCGCCCGGCTGCGCGGCCTGCACGATCGCCTGCACCATGTAGTCGAGCTGGTCGAAGCTGTGCGCGTTGGTGCCCAGCGGTTTCAATGCGTCCGCCAGCGACCAGCCCAGCGCCTGCTGGCTGCCGAAGCCGAACACGAGGTCGGCATCCTTCAGGCTGCCCGGCAGCGCATCCTTCATCGCGCCCAGCTTCATCGTGTTCGAGCGCGGCTCCAGCACGGCGAGAATCCTGCCCGACGTGCCAATTTTTTGACGCAGGCCACCCACCGTGGTCGCGATCGCGGTCGGATGATGCGCGAAGTCGTCGTACACGGTGATGCCCTTGACGGTGCCGCGCACTTCCATGCGCCGCTTGACGTTCTGGAAGCGTCCCAGCGACTCGATCGCCTGCGCGGGCGGCACGCCCACATGGCGCGCGGCGGCGATGGCGGCCAGCGCATTGCTGCGGTTGTGGTGGCCGGTCAGGTCCCAGTGGACGGTGCCCTGCGGCTCGCCCTTGAAGATCACGTCGAAGCTGGAGCCGCCCGGATGCTCGACGAGACTCCAGTCCACACCTTCGGCAAGCCCGAAGCTTTCCTGCTCGCTCCAGCAGCCGCGTTTCAGTACGCGCGCCAGCGACGCCTCGTCGCCGTTCACGACGATCCGGCCGACGCCGGGCACCGTCCGCACGAGGTGGTGGAATTGCGTCTCGATGGCGCCGATATCGGGGAAGATGTCGGCATGATCGTATTCCAGGTTGTTCAGCACAGCGGTCTTGGCGTGGTAGTGCACGAATTTCGAGCGCTTGTCGAAAAAGGCCGTGTCGTACTCGTCCGCCTCGATGACGAAGAAGTCGGAATCCGCTTCTCCGCTCAGGCGCGCCGACACGCCGAAGTTCAGCGGCACGCCGCCGATCAGGAACCCCGGCGAATAGCCGGCATCTTCCAGGATCCAGGCGAGCATCGACGACGTCGTCGTCTTGCCATGCGTCCCCGCGACGGCGAGCACCCATTTATTGCGCAGGATGTGGTCGCCGATCCATTGCGGGCCAGACACGTACGGCAGGCCGCGGTTCAGGATTTCTTCGATCAGCGGATTGCCACGCGTCATCACGTTGCCGACCACGTACAGGTCCGGATTCAGGTTCACCTGCTCGGGCCCGTAACCCTGGATCAGTTCGATGCCCTGGGCTTCGAGCTGGGTACTCATCGGAGGATAGACGTTGGCGTCGCACCCGGTGACGCGGTGGCCGGCTTCTTTGGCCAGCACCGCGAGGCCGCCCATGAAGGTGCCGCAGATGCCGAGGATATGGATGTGCATGACG
>NZ_JBFUDR010000146.1:0-15276 GCF_056404615.1 Massilia sp. P2_C2
GGCCCGCGGTGCGCGCCCTGGCGGCCCCGTGGGCGTGGCCGCTGCTGCTCGCGTTCGCGGTATGGCTCGCCTTTTTCCACGGCCTTGGCGCGGTGCCGCTGTTCGACGTCGACGAGGGCGCATTCGGTGAAGCGACGCGGGAGATGCTCGCGCGCGGCGACTACGTGTCGACATGGCTGAACGACCGGCCGCGCTTCGACAAGCCGATCCTGACGTACTGGCTGCAGGCCCTGTCCGTGCGCTTGTTCGGCCTGGACGAGTTCGCGCTCCGGCTGCCGTCCGCGCTCGCGGCCACGGCCTGGATCGGCGCCATCCACTTGTTCGTACGCCGCGTGCTCGGCCGCGACACGGCCCGCGCCGCTGCCTTCATCGCGGCCACCAGCGCCGGCGTCGTCGTGATCGGACGCGGGGCGATCGCCGACGCCCTGCTGAACCTGTTCCTCGCGCTGGCGATGTTCGACGTCTACCGCGCACTGGTCGACCCGCGGCCACGCTGGGGCCGCCGCGCCTGTTGCTGGATCGGTCTCGGCGTGCTGACCAAGGGGCCCATCGCACTGCTCGTGCCGGGCGCTGCCGGTGCCATCGCGTTCCTGCTGCACGGGCGTGGCGCCCTCTGGTGGCGTGCCGTGCGCGACCCGGTCGGCTGGCTGATCCTGTTTGCCGTCGCAGGACCCTGGTATGTGCTTGAATTGGAGCGCCGCGGCGATGCCTTCCTGGCCGGCTTCCTCCTGCGCCACAACGTCGAGCGCTTCCTCGTCCCGCTGCAAGGCCATGCGGGCGGTCCGCTGTACTACCTGCCGGCGCTGCTGGTGCTCGTGCTGCCGTACACGGCGCTGCTGCTGGCCACGCTGCCCGGCCTGCGCCGCCTGCGCGCCACGCCGCTCGACACGTTGCTGTGGTGCTGGTTCCTGTTCGTCCTCGTATTCTTCACGCTGGCCGGCACCAAGCTGCCGCATTACCTGCTGTACGGCGCGACGCCGCTGTTCATCCTGATGGCGCGGGAACGTCACGTGTTGCGCAACCGGTTGCCGGCGCTGCTGCCCGCGCTGTTGCTGGCGGGCGCCGTGGCGGCGTTGCCGTACGTGCTGCGCCACGCGGCACCGGGCGCGCGCGACGCGTACGTGCGCGAGGCGCTGTCCAGGCAATGCGTCTTCGATCCCGCCTGGCAGGCGCAGTCGCTCGCCCTCGTGGCCGGCGTGCTGTTGCTGGCAACGTGGCCGCGGCGGCCGGGCGCCGGGACTGCTACCGCCATCGCCACCGCCGACGTGTCCCCGCCTGCGAACGCGAGCAGCGATGCGGTGGACGCCGGTGCGGGTGCCTGGCCCCGCCTGGCTGCGGCGGCGCTGCTGTGTTCCTGGGCGCTCGGGGGCCTGTTGCTGCCGGCCGTCGCCGAGCTCCAGCAGGGGCCCGTCAAGCGTGCGGCACTGCTGGCCCGGCAGGCCGGATGGACCGTGCGCAGCTGGCGCATCGATGCGCCCAGCTTTTCCGTCTACCGCGGCGCGGTCACCCCAAGGGCCGACGTGCCGCGCCCGGGTGACGTGATCCTGACCCGCAGCGATGCGCTCGACGGTCTCGGACCGGTTCGCGTGCTGTTCCGCGAGGGTGGCGTGCTGCTGGTGCGCATCGGACAATGAGGTTGCGATGCGACGGGTTACCTTGCACTCCCGCTGGGCCTGGCTGCCGCCCGCCGTCGTGGTGGCGCTCGTGGTGGCCATCCACGCGACGGGTGCCAACCATGCGCTGTTCCTGTGGCTGAACCATGGCGGCCAGGCCGTCGGCGACGTGGCGTGGTTCCACCTGACCATGCTCGGCGACGGGGCCGTGGCGCTGGCGCTCGTACTGCCCTGCATCCGGCGCGCGCCGGGCCTGTTCTGGGCGGCGTTGGTGGCGGCCACGGTGGCGGGCCTGTGGACCCAGGTCACCAAGCAGCTGATCGACGTGCCGCGTCCCCTGTCCGTGTTCGGGCCTGGCGAGTTTCACCTGGCGGGGCCCGCCTTCCGCCACGTCTCGTTCCCGTCCGGCCACGCTGCCGCGGGGACGGCGCTGGCGGGCATCTGGATCCTGGGCGTCGAGAGCCATGCGCTGTGGCGGGCGTCGTTGCTCGGCCTGGCCGGGCTCGTCGGACTGTCGCGCATCATGGTCGGCGTGCACTGGCCCCTCGACGTGTTGTGGGGGATGCTGGGCGGGTGGTTCGGTGCGTGGTGCGGCCTCGCATTGCAGGCGCGGCGGCGCTGGCATACGGCGGGATGGGGCGGCAGGCTGGCCGGCGCGGTCCTGTTGGCCGTGGCGGCGAGCCTGCTCGTGAGCCACCACATCGGTATGTCGGCGGTGATGCCGGCACAGCGCATCCTCGCCGCCGTATGCCTCGTCTGGGGAGCATGGGAACTCCGTGGCCTCGCGACGCCGTATCCGGCCCAGGCACCGCCATGGCATGCGGGGATGGCGCGCGCGACACGGGCGAAGCGCGTGCACCCGCTGCGATTGCGGTGGTGGGCCGGGCGCATGCAGCGACGGAGGCGCGATGGTTGACGAGGACTGGTGGCTGCTGCTGGGCTTCGGCGGGCAGGCCGTGTTCATGGGCCGTTTCGTCATCCAGTGGATCGCCAGCGAGCGCCATCGCCGCAGCGTGATCCCCGTGTCGTTCTGGTACCTGAGCATCGCCGGTGCACTGGTGCTGCTCGTGTATGCGTTGCACCGGCGCGACCCGGTCTTCGTCGCCGGACAGGGCGTGGGTGTTGCGATCTATCTGCGCAACCTGCAACTGATCAGGCGTGCGCGGGGCGCCGACAGGCTGCGCGCGGAGTGAGGGGCGTGAACGGCCCTGCGTTATTCGCGCCCGAACTGCGGATTCGGCCGCGTGAGGTAATACCACTCGTGGTTTGGCGCGGCATTCACGTCCGGGAACAGGATGCGGCCGGCGAATTCGGCGACGACCGGCGTACCGTCCGCGCGCACGCCGATCTGTTCGCCTTCAGGGACCGGGTCGAAGCTGGCCCACTGGCGCGTGAAGCGGTCGCCCGCGTCGAGCTTGTCGTGCACGACGACCATCTGCAGCGCTTCCATCTCTTCGAACGGCACCGGTTGCGGCTCCGGGGCATCGATGAGCTTCAGGAAAGCGAGCGTGTTCATGATGGCCGTAAAGGCGACTTCCGGCGCGCGCGGGTCGAGGTGCTGGCCGCATTCGAGCGTCAGCGCGTAGCCGCCCGTGCTGCGCATGTATTCCGTCGTGCCGACACCATAGCGCAGCGTGGTTTCCAGTTCGGCCGCGTTGCCGCGCGAGCGCCGCTGGACGCCGCCGCCGTACGCGGCCATCCAGCCCGTGACGAAGCGGCGCACGCCGAGGCGGCGTGCCAGCGCCCGTTCCGCGCGCATGTGGCGGAACGGTTCGAGCGGGCCGTCGTTGTCCATCGGGCCGACCATCACGAACGGCTCGCCGTGGGCCGCGTTGAACGAGTGCAGGTCGAGCAGGACGTCGTGCCGGGCCAGCAGCGGGCACAGCCAGTTGGCGACGTGGTCCTCGAAGTCCTGCGGGGCAGCTTTCGGCGACAGGTCGCGGTTCAGGTTGCGGTCGCCCGAGCGTGTGTTCTTCGCATACGCTAGCGGGTTCACGATCGGCACGAAGGTCACGCTGCCGTTCAGGATCTGCAGGCGGCCGGCGTCGATGTCCRCCATGATCCGCTGGATGGCCTGGGTGCCGCACGTCTCGTTGCCGTGGGTGGCGCCCATGATGATCACCCTGGGGCCGGGGCCCTGGCCGGTGTAGTTGACGGACTTGAAGTGCAGCTGGCTGGCGGGAATCATGCGTTGTGTTCCGAAGAAGAAATAAGTCCCGGCATTGTAGCGGAAACGGGGTGCAAGACTGGCGTGCAGGACGGGTGCATGGCATGATCCGAGGCTTTCGTGATCGATTGCCAACATGCACCTTGCCGCCGCCGGCGACGGCCAGTCGCCCACCTCCGCGCGCATCCATGGCCTGGATACGTTGCGCGCCCTCGCGGTGTCGCTCGTGGTGCTGCATCATTACACGCTGTTCGTCGGTGACGCGTCGATGTTCGGCCGGGTCGGCGAGATCGGGTGGGGCGGCGTCGACCTGTTCTTCGCGCTGTCCGGCTACCTGATCGGCAACCAGATCTTCGCCGCGGCCGGTTCTGCGCGCGGGCTGGGCCTGGGGCGTTTCTATGCGCGCCGCCTGCTGCGTACGCTGCCGAATTTCTGGGTCGTGCTGGCGCTGTATGCGTTGTGGCCGGCCTGGCGCGGCGACACGCCCATGCTGCCCCTGTGGCACTACCTCACCTTCACCCAGAACATCCACCTCGAGCCGGGGACGGCGTTCTCGCACGCGTGGTCGCTGTGCATCGAGGAACAGTTCTACATGCTGCTGCCGGCCGTCGTCCTGGCCGGCGCGGCGCTGGGGCGGCGCGGCCTGAGCCTGCGCTGGGCGTGGTGGGCGCTGTTGCTGGCCGTGGCCGCCGGCATGCTCGTGCGGGCGACCCTCTGGCAGGACGGCCAGGACGCACCAGAGTGGCTGCGCTACTACTACCAGAATATTTATTACTCGAGCTGGTGCCGCTGCGATGAATTGCTGGCGGGCGGTGCGCTGGCCCTGCTGAAGCATCGTGCGCCCGGCCTGTGGCGGCGCATCCTCGCGCACGGCAATGCGCTGCTGGCGGCCGGCGTGCTCGTCGTCGGAGCAACCTTCGCGTGGTTTCTCGATGATCATTTCGCGTTTGCCCAGACCGTGGCCGSCTATCCGCTGCTGGCCCTCGGCTGCGCGCTGCTGATCCTGGCCGCGCTGGCGCCGGGTTCGCTGCTGCACCGCGTGCGGGTGCCGGGCGCGGRTCGCCTTGCCCTGTGGTCGTATGCCATTTATCTGACGCACAAATCCGTGTGCATCCTCGTCGCCGCGCGCCTGGGGCAGGCCGGCTATGCGGCCGGGGAGGCGGTCACGATCGCCGCGAGCCTGTTCGCTTCGCTGCTGGCCGGATGGCTGCTGTACGCGGTCGTCGAGACGCCGTTCATGCGCCTGCGCGAGCGCCGGTTCGCCACGCGCGCCGCCGTCGGCCCGGTCGAGCGCGACCCGGTCGAACGCAACGTCCTCAGCCGCGCACCCGGACCGGCGCGTCGATGACGTCGAAGGCGGCCGGCATGTCGGCCAGCCAGGCCTGCAGGTGCCCGATCCGCATCGACGGATCATACCCTTCCGTCGATGCCAGCGCCGCGCGCAGGCCGGGCAGGGCTTCCGGCGTGTGCGGGCTGTCGTAGGCATCGATCAGCATGGCGACGAGGTCGGTCGGCGCCACGCTGCCGCGGCGCAGCCTGGCTTGGATGATGCCAAGGAGCGCGCGCTGCATGCGCGGCGTCGGATGCGTGATGTGGGCGAACACGCCTGGCGTGTTGGCGATCGCTTCGCAGATGGCCGTTTCCATCCGCTCCGGTTTCAGGTCGGACGGGATGTCGAACCAGGCGGGATCCCAGCGCGTGCGGGCATACTGGTGGCCGGGCGGGAAGGCGTCGGCGCTTTCCAGGCCGAGGGCGCGGCTGGCGCGGGCGAGCAGGGACGACAGGACGGGAAGCAGCGGCATCGTGGACGAGCGGTGATGTTTCGATGCCCGTTAGTGTAGACCAGGACGACGGAACGCGCGCTGGGCCGGCCCCGAAAGGCCGCCCGACCGCGCGGAAAAGTGCGACGACGCTTACGCGGTGCTCGCCGCCGTCGAATCCGTGAACTTGCCGTTACGGAAGTCCTCGACGGCCTGGAAGATCTCGGCCTGCGTATTCATCACGAACGGGCCGTATTGCGCGATCGGCTCGTTCAGCGGACGACCCGCGATCAACAGCAGGCGTGCCGGGGCCGTGGCCTTGATGCGCACGCCGTCGGCGTCCTGTGCGTTGTCGAGGATGGCCATGCGTGCCTGCGGCACCGCCTTGCCTTCGACCACGGCCTCGCCGCGGAACACGTAGACGAATGCGTTGTGACCGGCCGGCAGCGGTTGCTCGAACGTGGCGCCGGCGGGCAGCTCGATGTCCAGGTACAGCGGCTGCGTGACGTCGCGCTGCACGGCACCGGCGACGCCGTGGCTGCTGCCGGCGATCACCTGCACGGTGCTGCCTGAGTCGAGCGTGAAGCGCGGGACGTCCTCGGCCGGGATATCGCGGTACCACGGCGCGCTCAACTTGTCCTTCGCGGGCAGGTTGAGCCACAGCTGGAAGCCTTCCATCAGGCCCTCGTTCTGCTCCGGCATCTCCGAGTGGACGACGCCACGGCCGGCCGTCATCCACTGCACGCCGCCGTTCGTGACGAGGCCTTCGTGGCCGGCGCTGTCGCGGTGGCGCATGCGCCCGGTGAGCATGTAGGTGACGGTTTCGAAGCCGCGGTGCGGGTGCTCGGGGAAGCCGGCGATGTAGTCGCCTGCCTTGTCGCTGCCGAACGCGTCGAGCATCAGGAACGGGTCGAGGCGGCGCTGCAGCGGCTGGGTGAGCACGCGATTGATCCTGACGCCTGCGCCGTCCATCACGGACTGGCCGCCGACCAGGCGTTCGACGCCGCGGCTGGTAGCCACGGCCTGGGTTTGCAGTTGCTGGGTCATGATGGCTCCTCGATTCCTGGGACGTGGTCTTGATTACGCCAGCGCGGCGACCGCGGCGTCGGCTTCGGCCTGGCCCTTCGCGGCCGCTTCCGGACCCATCGCCTGGGCCGGCGAGTGGATGAACGCGTGGTCCGTGAGGCCCAGGAAGTTCAGCAACATCCGGATGTGCGGCACCTGCGGGTCGGCATCAAGCGGGTAGACGCCGCCACGCGCCGTGGCCACATACACTTTCTTACCTTTCAGCAGGCCTTCCGGACCGCTTTCCGTGTAGCGGAAGGTCACGCCAGCGCGGGCGATGGCGTCGAACCAGGCTTTCAGCTGGATCGGCATGCCGAAGTTGTACATCGGGGCACCGAGCACGATCACGTCGGCGGCTTGGGCTTCGGCGATCAGCGCGTCGTCCAGGGCCACGCGGGCAGCCTGCTCCGGCGTACGCTGGTCGGCCGGGGTGAACAGGGCGCCCAGCGCTGCTTCGTCCAGCACCGGATGCGGATTCGCGCCCACGTCGCGCACGGTGACGGTCGCGCCCGGGTTGGCGGCGGCCAACCTGGCGACGATCGCGTTGGTCACGCGGGTCGATTCGGACTGGTTGCCGCGCAAGCTCGAGTTGATCTGCAGGATGTTCATGGTGTCTGCCTTTCTTTGTCTGGTTTGTGTTTCGATGGGTACACTTTAACGGTTCCAAATATCGTGCGGAAGACGGTAGAATGGATAACATTATTCAACCCATGGAACAATGTAATGGATGTCGAACCGAACGACCTGCTGCTGTTTGCTCGCATCGTCGAGGCGGGCAGTTTCAGCATGGCGGCCCAGCGCCTCGACCTGCCGAAGTCGACCGTGTCGCGCCGCATCGCCATGCTGGAGGCGAGCCTGGGCGAGCGGCTGCTGCAGCGGACGACGCGCCGCCTGATGCTGACGGAGTTCGGCGCGAGCCTGCTGGAACACGCGCGCAAGGTCGCGGACGAGGTCGAGGCGGCGGGTGCGCTGGCCCAGCACCGCCAGGCCGCGCCCAGCGGCAAGCTGCGCATCTCGATGCCGCAGGATTTCGCGACCGTCGTCATGAAGGACATGATTCCGCGCTTCCTGGATCGCTATCCGGCCGTGTCGCTGGAAGTGGATTTGTCGCCGCGGCGCGTGGATCTCGTCGCGGAAAATTTCGACATCGCGATCCGCATGGGCGACCTGCCGGAAGACTCCACCCTGGCCGCGCGCCGTATCGCCGTCCAGAACTTCGGCCTGTACGCGGCGCCGTCCTACCTCGCACGGCGCGGCCTGCCCGAGCATCCGGACGACCTGCTGCAGCACGACCTGCTGTGCATGCTCAGGCGCACGGGTGGCGCCGCGCCTTGGATTTTGCACCGTGGCAAGGTGCGGTGGGAAAGGGAGCTGACGGCACGCCTGACGGCCAATTCACCCCAGCTGCTGGCGCATATCGCCTGTACCGGGGCCGGCATCGCGGCGAGCACGGACTTCATCGTGTCCGATCACGTGAAGAAGGGCGAACTGGTGCGTGTGTTGCCGGAGTGGGATTTGCCCGCATCGACCGGCTGGGCCGTGTTTCCTGGTCGGCGCCTGATGCCCGCGAAGACGCGGGCGTTTCTCGACATGATGGATGACATGTTCTGCAAGAACCAAGGCAAGATCGATTGACGGGTTGCACCGTAACACGTCTGATGGGCTTTTTTGCGTATGATGCTGTCGAGTGTCTGATGTTTCGTGAAGATTGTTCTTACCGGTATTTCTGCCTATGCCTCAAGATGACAAATTGAAGTTAAGCCGCGCGCTACTGTTGACTGCACTCCTCGGCATTGTGGGTACGACGCTCGCCTCCGGTGGAAGCGACGGACCGGCCGCGTCGGCAGCGACGACTGCTTCGACGACACCTGAAAGCGCGGACGCAGCGTCCACCCCGGCCCCGACAGCGGCTGCAAACAAGGCCCTGCCGGAAGGAAACTATTCTCCAGCAACGCATTACGCGTCCAGCTATTGCAAGGATGACGACTATCCTGCGCAATGGGACTGGAATCGTTCGAAGGTCGTCAAACAGGACGCGCCGGCAACCTCGGGCACGCCCAAGATCGTGCAGATGCGGAACGGTGTCGCGATCGCGACGTATTCGGCTTTCGGCGGCGACGCCGGACGCTCCAAGCCCAATAGTGAAAACGGCAACGATTCGAGCGTCGGTCCATTCCGCCGGGCGCCGTACACGCAATGGAAAAGCGGCGACGTGTTCCTCGTCTATCCGGCGGTGTATAGCGGCGCCAATATGCAGATCTATATCGGGCCGAATATCGTCAATGACGAGGACTTCCGCAACCATCAATACTCGGTGCCGAGTCATCTCACCATTCGGGGCGTAACAGTCGATGGCAAGCGTCCGGTGATCGTGAATCCGCCGAAAGGGGCTTCGAATGCGACCTATGGGCAGGGGCTCATCTATATCGACGGGAAGTACGATTCGGCCGGAAAAATATCGCAGCGGGCCACCAATATCACCATCGAAAACCTGGATATCGTCGACTCGCCGTCCGGAGGTAACGTCGGCAAGGCGGCGGTCTATATCAACGGCGCGCAGGACGTCACATTGCGCAAGGTCCGGATCGCCGGCTTCAAACAGCACAGCGCCAACGGCATTTTCTCGACGGGCAATACCGCAGGTACCTTACTGCTCGAGAATGTCGAGCTCGACAGCAATGGCGGCGGCGGCGGTCCAGAGCACAATGCCTATATCAATGGCAGCAACAGCGATCCGACGTTCACCTTCAAGGTCGTTGGATCGTGGAGTCACGACTCCTATTACGGACACCTGCTGAAATCGCGTGCCCAGCGGACGATCGTCGAAGGCTCGTACCTCACCGGCCGGCGCGCCGCGGCGGGCCAGCAGGCCGAGACCTATCTGCTCGACGTGCCCGATGGCGGTGAGCTGACCGTGCGTAATACGATCTTCGTGAAGAATTATTCCGGCAATAACTCGAACGGCGCCTCGTTAACCTTCGGCGTCGAATCGGCTTCACCTTCGCGCAAGTGGGGGATGACCGTCGAACACAATACGTTCGTGGCGCTGTCGCGCTACTACGACGATGCCAAACACAAGCTGTTCCCCATGTTCATCAGCACCAAGGCATTGGGCGACAAGAAGATCGACTCCAATCTGTACATCGGCTATTGCAACGGCGATGGCACGCGCGACGCCCCCGGCACGAATGCGCGGACTGGGAGCTTCAACGACATCGACCAGAGTTACCGTCCGCGCGTGCCTGCGCTGACCGGCAACCGGAACATTATCGGTACCCCGGCGTACGGGCATATGGGGCGGTCGGCGACGCGCAAGACCAATGCCGTGGGCGCGAGGGACTGAAAGGCTGCCTGTTCGATCCTGTTCGACTCGATCGTTCAGGTATTTTGACTTATTGATGGAAACACCATGCGGCTTTTGTTCACCCTCGGCCTGGCAATATTCAGCGTAGTCGCGCAAGCCAGTCCCTGGCCTATAGAGGCAGCGGTGGCGTATATGGACGAGTTTTCGTTAGCTTGCGCAAAGGCAGAGCCTGAATCGGCATCGAGGTACGAAGCAAAGAAGAATTCCTTATTCGCTGAAAATATGGAAGAGATTAAACAGGCGCGCGCTTCCAAGATATATCCCGACATGAGGAAATGGGCGAGTGACAAGATGCGCGACTTGAGCGCCAAAACAATGGCAGAAGAGTGCCGTTCGTTTCTTGCAGATTCAAGTCTTGCACTCAAGCAGGTCGATCCTGAGCAGCGGGGAGAATCGATTCCTGTCAAGTAAGGTAGGGAGACCGTTTCTCACAAACGCTACATGACGTCCGCCGCCAACGCCGTCCGGGCCATGTGGCGTGCCCATCAGGATGGCGCCCGCCGATCAGCGATCGATCAGGCCTGTGATCCTGCTGACAGTGCCGCGCGCCACCTTGTGCGCACCTTCCATCATGAAAAAGCGGGTCCCAACCCGGATGCGGTTCTTGTGAATCGACTTGGCGAGTTCGTCGTTCACGATGTGCATGCGTGCCCGTAGCGTTCCGCTCAACGGAACGTCGCGCTGCAGCGCATCCCCGTTCGCATCGATGAATTCCGGCCAGATGATGTAGAGGCAGGGCTCGCCCTCGTCATCGTCTTCGTACATGAGATCCCAGCGGATGCCGTTGAGAGGCGGCGTGTCGCGTCCGCCTTCGTCCCGTGTCAGGATGACCATCTCTGCCTCGAAATCGTCCTTGTGTTGGTATAAGCGGCGCACGGACACACCTGCTTCGCGTAGGTGGCGCGTCAATCAGGCGGGCTTGTTCCCCATCATCTCGCCAAGGCGAACAGACCGTTCCGGCGCCCAGTCCGGATTGAACTGGATCGTGCCGGGACGGAACAGCATGACGATCGTCGAGCCGAGCAGGAAGCGGCCCATTTCTTCGCCCTTTTTCAGGACGATGTTCTGGTCCGCATACGTCCATTCCGTCACCTTCTGCATGCGCGGCGGGTTGACGACGCCGTGCCAGACGGTGGCCATGCTGCCGACGATCGTCGCGCCCACGAGCACCATCACGAACGGACCGTGCTCGGGCGATTCGAACACGCAGACGACGCGCTCGTTGCGGGCGAACAGGTTCGGTACGCCGCGTGCCGTCGTCGGGTTCACGGAGAACAGGGCACCCGGCACATAGATCATGCGGGTCAGCTTGCCGTCGCACGGCATGTGCAGGCGGTGGTAATCCTTCGGCGACAGGTACAGGTTGGCAAAGCAGCCGTGCTGGAACTGCTTGGCCAGCGCGGCGTCGCCGCCGACCAGTTCCGTCGTCGTGAAGCGGTGGCCCTTGGCCTGCAGGATGTGGTGGTCGTCGATGGCGCCGAACTGGCTGATCGCGCCGTCGACGGGGCAGACGAAATCGGCATCGGCCAGCGGGCGCACGCCCGCTTTAAGGGGGCGGGTGAAGAAATCGTTGAAGCTCTTGTAACTCGCGATGTCGGGGTTCTCGGCTTCGTTCATGTCGACGCCGTACTTGGCCACGAACCAGCGGATCAGCCGGGTCGTGACCGTGCCGCCCTTGGCACCGGCCACGCGGCCCGCGAAGGTCGTGATGCGCTGCTTCGGCAGCAGGTACTGGGGCAAGACTTTAAGGCGATCGGACACGGTGCAACCTCGAAATGAAGACCCGCCATTATAGCGGCACGGGCGTGCGTGAAAATGGCTTTGCCAAAATGCATTAATCGATCGGCAAACCGCTCAATCCCTTGCGTGCATATCAAAAATATTTACGCAGGAGCAACAAAGTAAATGCGAACTGGTGCACAATGACGGCCATTCTATTTTTGCCATTCTGACATGCCTATCGTAATAACGCCGTTCCGCTTGACCCTGATCGCTGCCGCCGTCGCCGTTTCGTGTTCTGTCCACGCACAGGAGGCGAATGCCTCACTGACCAGGGATGACAAAGCTGCCAAGGTCCAGCAGGTCGAGGTGCGGGGCGCGGCCGATGCCTATGATCCGCGCCGCGACGATACTGCCAGCAAGATCGTCGTCAATCACGACGAGATCGTCAAATATGGCGACACGAGCGTCCTCGACGTGCTCAAGCGCGTCCCCGGCGTGACCGTCAGCGGGATGGGCGGACGGGGCGGCGAGATCCGCATGCGCGGTCTCGGCAGTGGTTATACGCAAGTGCTGATCAATGGCGAGCGTGCGCCGGCCGGCTTTTCCATCGACTCGCTGGCGCCTGACGTCATCGAACGCATCGAGGTGCTGCGCGCCGCCAGCGCGGAATTTTCCACGCAGGCGATTGCCGGTACCATCAACATCGTGCTCAAGAAGACGGTGAAATCGGCCCAGCGCGAATTGAAGGCTGGCTATGGCCATGGGCATGACTACGCGGGCCCGACCGTGAACCTGCAGTTGTCGGACCGCCTGGGCAAGCTGTCGTATTCGCTGTCGGCGAATGTGTCGCGCGCGCACTTCTGGCGCACGCCTGCAACCGTCGAGCGGCACCTCGACACGGCCGGTCAGCTCGACGGTCTGCGCCTGGGCGGGCAATCCGACGCGAGCCGTTTTATGGGCTTCAATCTGAGTCCGCGCCTGAACTGGAGTTTCGATGACGGCGACACCCTCACGTCGCAGACATTCTTCAACATCAACCGCTTCCAGAACGTGTCAACAGCACATGTCGACACCGAACTCGGCCCGCTGCCCGCGTATCCGGCGCTGGGCCAGACGATGAGCAACGACAACCGCTTCTTCCGCGAGGAATTGAACTGGGTTCATAAATTCGCGTCCGGCGGCAAGCTGGATGCGAAGCTCAGCGGCCTGTACGGCGACCTCGCCAACGCGACCTATCGCACGGGCAGTGGCAATCCGGCATCGCCGGCGCTGCACGAGGTGATCCTGTCGGCCGGCACGGACAGGGGCATCAGCTCGATGGGTAAATATACGAGCGGCGCCTGGGAGGGCCATGCGCTCGCGTTCGGCTGGGACGGCGGCTACGCGACCCGCGACGATGCCCGCCGCGACCGCGACTATTTCCAGCCGGACGTCGTGCTGCCCGGCGGCGACGAAGTCTATGATGCCCACGTCGCGCGGCTGGCGCTGTACACGCAGGACGAGTGGAACGTGACGCCGCGCTGGTCCGTCTACCTGGGCGCCCGCTGGGAGGGTATCCAGACGCGGACGGAAGGCAATACGTTCGCCACGGCCCATTCGCGTTCGACCGTGTGGAGCCCGCTGATGCAGACCCTGTACAAGCTTCCGGACACGAAGGGCGATCAGGTGCGCCTCGCCGTCACACGCACGTACAAGGCGCCGGGTGTACAGAGCCTGATCCCGCACCGCTTCACGTCCGTCAACAATAGCCAGACGGAACCGGACTACATCGGCAACCCGAACCTGAAACCGGAGCTGGCGCTCGGCATCGATGCGTCGTACGAGCATTACTGGGCCGAGGGCGCGCTGCTGTCGGCGAGCGTCTCGACGCGCCGCATCGACGACTACACGCGCAACAAGGTGCTGTTCGACGGCACGCGCTGGGTGTCGACACCATCGAACGCGGGCCAGGCACGCACCCATGGCCTGGAACTGGAGGCGAAATTCCCGCTGAAGGCCGTGATCGCCACGACGACCGCGCTGGACCTGCGCGCGAGCCTGTCGCGCAACTGGTCGACGGTCGATTCGGTGCCGGGGCCGAACAACCGCCTGGATGCCCAGACGCCGGTGTCGGCCACGCTGGGCGCGGACTACAGGCAGGGGCCGTTGACGGTGGGCGGTTCCTACGTGTTCAAGAACGGCGGCGAGGTGCGCGTTTCGGGCAACCAGATCAGCTACCAGTCCGTGCGGCGCGACCTCGACCTGTACGCGCTGTGGAAATTCGACCCGAAACTGCAACTGCGCGTCGCCACCTCGAACCTGCTGGCCCAGGACTTCGTCAGCGAAAGCAGTTATGTCCTGGCAGGCAACGGCACCCAGTCCACGCGCACGATCACCCCGCTGTACCGCAGCGTGCGCGCGACGCTCGAAATGAAGTTCTGAAAATTCGGGGTCAGAGCAAATTTCCGGACAATAGCTCGGAAGACTTGCTCAATGCCGAGCACGATCGACCTTGCTACAAGGCCCAGAAATTCAGCCTGAAGCGGGCCGCGTGCCGATGTTAAGCGAGCAATATCTCAAAAAAGTGCTCTGACCCCGAATTTTGAGAATAATGTGCTCTGACCCCGAATTTTCGGCCAGCAGGACCGGCGATGGCGCCGTGCGCCGTCACGCCTGCTCGGCGGCCGTCGCCGTGGCGAGCCCGCGCCGGCGGAAGTAGTGACGGGCGACGAGCAGCGCGGCCGCCTGCATGGCGGCGCAGACGAAGAACGGGCCGCCCACGCGCCAGTCCTGCGGCGGCAGATGGCTTGCCGCGCCCAGCAGCACGGTACCGACGAGGGGCATGATGACGAGGCCCGCGCTGCTGATCGATTGCAGCGAGCCCATCAGCTCGCCCTGTTCGCGGCTCGACGACGATTTCGACAGGATCCCCTGCAGCGCCGGGCCCGCCGCGAACGACAGCAGGTTGCACAGGATGAGCACGTACATCATCCAGCCATGTGTCGCGAGCGCATACAGCAGAAAGGTGATGGCGCCGGAGGTGAGGCCGATCAGCGCCAGCCGCACTTCACCGAACCGGCGGATCAGCGGCCCGAGCAGCACGGCCTGCATGACGATCGAGCACAGGCCCACGCAGAACAGGGCGATGCCGTTGTCGCGCGGTGTCCAGTCGAAACGGAATGTCGTGAACAGGACCCACGTCGCCTGCAGCATCATCTGGGCGAACGAGACGAGCGTGAAGACGATGATGAGGCCGCGGATGTCGGTCCGGCGCACGAGCCGCAGCAGCGCGCCGAACGGATTGATGCGCGCCCACTGGAACGGCGCGCGGCGTTCGCGCGGCAGCGATTCCGGTACGGCGACGAAGCCGTACACGAAGTTCGCGGCCGAGAGCGCGGCTGCCACGTAGAACGGCAGGTGCAGGCCGACGTTGCCCAGCATGCCGCCCAGGATCGGGCCGCAGATGAAGCCGAAGCCGAACGCCGCGCCGATCTTGCCGAAGCTCTTCGCGCGGTTCTCGGGCGTCGACACGTCGGATGCATACGCGGATGCGACCGACATGCTGGCGGACGACGCTCCGCCGATCACGCGTCCGATGAACAGGCA
>NZ_JBFUDR010000147.1:0-15148 GCF_056404615.1 Massilia sp. P2_C2
TCGTCGATGCAGGGTTCCCTTCAGGCGTCGTCAATTTCCTCTCGAACGCGCCGGACGACGCGGCCCGCGTGGTGGAGCGCCTCGTCGCCCACCCGGCCGTCCGCCGCATCAACTTCACCGGGTCGGCCCGCGTGGGCCGCATCATCGCGCAACTGGCCGCCGCGCACCTGAAGCCCGTGCTGCTCCAGTTGTGCGGCGGGAATCCCGTCGTCGTGCTGGACGACGCCGACCTGGACGCGGCCGTGGACGCAGCCGTCTTCAGCGCCTTCTTCAACCATGGCCAGAGTCACATGTCGGTCGACCGGATCATCGTCGATCGCAAGATCGCGATCGCTTTCGTCGAAAAGCTGGCCACGCAGACGACCGCCCTGCTGACCGCCCGCGCGAGCATGCCGCTGGCCGGCAGGGTCGTCCCCGCTGACGACAGCCGCGTGTGCACCATGCCGGACCTGCGCATGCGCCAGGACGAGTCGTCCGGACCCCTCCCCTCCGTGTTGCGCTTCGATACCGACGAGGAAGCGATCCTGCTCGCCAACGACAACGCATACGGCCCGTCGGCGTCGGTGTTCTCGCGCAACGTCGGCCGCGCCATGGCCGTCGCGCGACGCATCGAGTCGGGCACCTGCCATATCAATGGCCCGATCGTGCACGACGAGGCGCAGATGCAGTTCGGCGGCGTCCAGGGCAGCGGCTACGGGCATTTCAACAGCAAGGCGGCCATCGCGGAATTCACGGATTTGCGCTGGATTACCCTGCAGCGTGGGCCGAGCCACCATCCGATCCGGGGTGGCCGGCATGCATGACCAGCGGTGGGGGCACAGGCTCCGTCCCGTACACATCTGCTTCCCCCGAGATCCGGGCGTGGCGCGACGGCGCAGCAGGACGAATAACGGCGCTCAGCCCACCTGTGCGGCAATCCGTGCGGCGCTCTCCGGGTCCGTCGCGCGGATCGCCTCCACGAACACGGCGAGCGACGAGCCGCACGCGAACACCAGCACGTCCCCGCGCGCGCACAGCGACAGGCCCAGGCGGATCGCCTCGCCCACGTCCAGTTCGCGGTGCAGCGTGTCGGATTTGCCGACCACGTCCTCCGCGCCCTGCAAGATCAGGTCGACGGCGCCGCCGTACGAGCGGCCGCGGCTCGACGATTCGTAGACCACCAGCTCGTCGAAGCGGGCGGCGCACACGCGGCCCACGTCCAGCAGGTCGGCATCGCGGCGGTCGCCCGGCGCCGTCACGATGCCCACCAGCTGGCCCGGCAGCAGCGCGCGCGCCATCTCGGCCAGCGCGCCGTACGCCGCCGGGTTGTGCGCATAGTCGACGATGACGGTCACGCCGCGCACGTCGAACACGTTCGTGCGCAGCGGGTTCGTCTTGCCGTCGCTGACGAACGTCGACAGGCCCGTCGCGATCTGCAGGTTCGAAAAGCCGGCCGCCATCAGGGCCGCCGCGGCCGCGAGGCCGTTGGCGATGTTGTAGCGCGCCCGGCCACCGAACGCGATCGGCATCGCTTCCACGCGCAGCAGTTCCTGGTGATAGGTGGCGTCCGCAATGACGATCGCGTTATCCTGGAAGTAGACGGCGCGGCCGCCCTCCTCCAGGTGGCGCAGCAGGACGGGGTCGTCCGCCTCCATGGAAAAATAGACGATCTCGACGTCCGGATGCACGCGGCGCGCCATCGCCACGCACAGCGGGTCCTCGACGTTCAGCACGACGGCGCGGCTGGCGGACAGCGGCACGACGGCCTTCACCTGCGCGAGGTCTTCGACGGTATCGACGCCGTCCAGGCCCAGGTGGTCGGGCGACACGTTCAGCACCATGCCGATGTCGCAGCGGTCGAACGCCAGGCCGCGTTTCAGGATGCCGCCCCGGGCCGTCTCCAGCACGGCGAATTCCACGTCCGGCGACGCGAGGACCGTGCGCGCCGACCAGTAGCCGGTGCAATCGCCCTGCGTGACTTCCTTGCCGGCGATGGTGACGCCGTGCGTGCTCGTCACGCCCACGACCTGGCCCGCGAGGCGCACCGTGTGCGCCATCAGCAGCGTGGTGGTCGTCTTGCCGTTCGTGCCCGTGCACGCGATGATCGGGATGCGGCCGTCGGAATCGCCCATCAGGCTCGCGACGACGGCGTCGCCGGCGTCGCGCGGCATGCCGCCGCTCGGGTACTGGTGCATGCGGATGCCCGGCGCCGCGTTCACTTCGATGACGGCGCCATCCTGGTCGGGCAGCGGCAAGGCGATATCGCGACAGACGATGTCGATGCCGGCCACGTCCAGGCCGATCTTCGCGGCCGCGCGCACGCACAGGCGGCGCGTGGATTCCGGCAGCAGGTCCGTCACGTCTTCCGCCGTGCCGCCCGTGGAGAGGTTGGCATTGCCGCGCAAGTACACCGTCGTGCCGGCCGGCGGCACCACGTCCGGTTCAAAGCCCTGGTGCCGCAGCAGGTCTTCGGCGTGGGCGTCCAGCGCGATCTGCGTGAGGATGTTCGTGTGGCCCGCGCCGCGCGCCGGGTTGCGGTTCTCGAGGTCGACCAGTTCGCGCACGGTGTGTTCGCCGTCGCCGACGACATGGGCAGGTCGCCGCAGCGACGCCGCCGCCACCTTGCCGCCGGCGACGAGCACGCGGTAGTCCGAACCCTCGATGTAACGCTCGACGATGATGCGCCGGCCGTATTTGCGCGCATACGCGTAGGCCTGCTCGACTTCCCCGTTCGTACGGCAGGCCACCGTCACGCCCTTGCCCTGGTTGGCGTCCACAGGCTTCACTGTCACCGGCGCGGCGAGCTTCTGGGCCACGCGCAGCGCGTCCTCGACGGTCGTCACGGCCTCGCCTTGCGGCACGGGCACGCCCGCCTCGCGCAGCAGCTGCCTGGTCAGCTGCTTGTCGCTGGCGATGCGCACGGCGATGGTGCTCGTGTCGTCCGTGATCGTTGCCTGGATACGCTTCTGCCTGACGCCCCAGCCCAGCTGGAACAGATTGCCGTCTTCGGTGATGCGCTGGACCGGGATGCCCCGCTCCTGCGCGGCGGCCAGCATGGCGGCCGTGCTCGTGCCGATGGCGTACTGCTCGGCCAGGGCGTGCAGCTYGGCCAGTCGCGGCGCCAGGTCGAACGGGCGACCGTGGGCGAGCGCGTCGACGAGGTCCACCGCCAGCGCGAACGCGGGCTGCGCGACCTTTTCCAGCTGGTAGGCACAGACGATGCGGTACTCGCCCGGCTTGCCCGTCACGGGACGCGTGCGTCCGAACGCGACCGGCGCACCGGCCAGGCATTGCAGGCCGAGCGTGACGTGTTCGATCACGCGCGGGAGATACGTCCCTTCGCGCAGGCGCTGGGCGAAGCCGCCCGGCTGGCCCGTCGGCACGAGGTACTCGGCCAGCGACGGCAGCAGTTCCAGCAGCGCCTCGTTGAACTGCGGGAGATCGCGGGTGGATACGCCGTACAGGTCGTCCAGGTCCAGCACGGACAGCAGGCAGGGGGTGGCGGCGTGGATGTTCGGTCCACGCAGGAAGCGTTGTTCGAGTATGTGCACGGTGTCCTCGTTGCGCGGTCCTGGTCGCTCAGGCGTCGAGCAGGCGCGAATACATGCGTGTGGCCATCAGGCCGGGTGCCGTATGATGCAGCGACGGCGACATCAGCTGCGCCAGCATGGCCATCGCCTCCGGCTTGCCGCTGGCCGCCGCCACGCGCTCTTCCAGCTGGTGCAGTTCCGTGTCGCCGCCGGCACCCGCGGTGCGGCGCCGGATCAGGCCCCGTTCCGGATAGCCGCCGCGCTGTGCGTGCTGCGTCAGGCTCTCCATCGAGCGCTGGCGCGCGCGGTGGCTCAGCACGCGGCTCGTGCGCGCCGCGGCGCCGGCATCGCGCGGGGTCGCGATCCAGTCGCGCAAGACCTGCTGTTCGTAGCTGGAGAATACGCCGAACATCTCGGCGCGCTCGCCCTGGATCAGGCGCCAGAAGCGGCTATGCTCGACCTCTTCGCCACGCTGGATCCAGCCCGCATCTTCCAGCGCCTTCAGGAACGCCGGAATCTGCGCCGGATCGGCGAGCCAGTCGTTGACGGAGCGGCCGGCCACGCGGCAGTAATCCGAGTGCATGTTGCGGCCGATGGCGGCCTTCGCCGTGAAGATGTCGACCAGTTCCGCCTCCAGGTCGAACGCGCCGATGACGGACGTCGTGCAGGCGCCCAGTTCGTTCAACCGGTAGCCGTCCAGCACGCGCCCGAAGAATGCGGCCGGGTCGGCCGACTGCGCCATCAGGTGGCGCAGCGCCTGCACGGCCTTGTGCGCGTGGCCGCTGCCGGCATTGTCCACGGTGACGTGCAAGGTGAAGTAATACGGGTCGATGCCCAGCTCGTTCAATTCGTACGACGTGACCAGGAGGTGCAGCGGCAGCTGTTCGTAGCCCAGGTTGTAGCCGACGACCTCCGGCAGGAATTGGTCCGCGTGGTAGGCGAGCACCAGCTGGATCGCGCCCTGCACGAAGTGCTCGTCCGGCAGCGCCTCCCAGTGCCCGCAGCCGTGCGCCGCGAGCAGGCGGCGGTACAGGGTGACGTGGTTCTTGTCCGGCACGCCGTCGCCCAGCTCTTCGAGATAGGTCTTGATCAGCGGGTGGAAATCGGGCTTGTCCCAGCGCGGCAGCATGCCGTACAGCCAGGCGCCGTCGACGAGCTTCGTCGGCGCCACGCCCGTCAGGAAATACAGCGCATGCGCCTTGTTCGTGAAATAGCGGCGCGGCGCGCCGTTCTTGCGGGCCGCGAGGTATTCGCGGTAGGCGATGCCGACCGTCTCGGCACGGCTCTCGATCCAGCCCTGCAGCTGCCACGCGGCTTCCGGCAGGTCGGCCGGTTCGGCGCGGGCTTCTTCGACGCGCGCGCGCAGGAAGGCGCCTGCCGCATCGAAGGCTCCGGCCGAATTGTCCAGCAATGCGAAATACAGGTCCCTGGCGGACGGGGCCTGGACCGGGCGGGCCGCGCGTGGCGCGGCGCGCGCCGGGATGTCGACGACAAAAGTGGGGGTCATATCGATTCTTCTGGTAAATGCTCTTCCAGAATTATCCGGACCCGGCCCTGATGACGTAATCGGTACGCTTCCCTCCGGCGTGTCGGACAGGGATTACAAAAACTATATCGTTTCTACGGAATCAACAACGACGAACGGCGCCGCAGCGCCGTTCGGGGGACGCGGACGGCGCGCGCCGTCCGTGCATGGCATTACGGCCGCGTCGCGTCCGAACGGGGCGCGCCCGCCGGGGTGACATGGTTCAGCGCGGAGCGCGAACGGGCATAGCCGAAGTACACGATGAGACCCAGCACCAGCCAGATGCCGAAGGCCATCCAGGTGATCGCGGACAGGAACGACATCAGCGCCAGGCAGAACACGACGGCGATCGCGGGCACGACGGGGACGCCCGGGCAACGGAACGCGCGCTTCAGGTCCGGACGCCTCTTGCGCAGCACGATGACGGCGACCGAGACGAGGCAGAATGCGGCGAGCGTACCGATGTTGACCAGTTCGGCCAGCACATTCAGCGGCACGAACGCGGCGATGAAGCCGAACAGGATGCCGACCATCCAGGTGGCGAAGAACGGCGTGCCGAATTTCGGGTGCACGGTCGACAGCTTCGCCGGCAGCAGGCCGTCGCGCGACATGGCGAAGATGATGCGGGTCTGGCCATAGGCCATCACGAGGATCACCGTGGTCATGCCGAGGATGGCGCCCAGGTCGATCCAGCCGGAGAACCAGTTTTCGCCGGCATGCTGCAGCGCCAGCGAGACGGGGTGGTCGATATTCCCCTCGAACATTTTAAACGGCACGATGCCGGTCATGATGGCGGATACGATCACGTACAGGATCGTGCAGATGGTCAGCGAGCCGATGATGCCGATCGGGAGGTCGCGTTCCGGGCGCTTGACTTCCTCGGCGGCCGACGTGACGGCATCGAAGCCGATGAACGCGAAGAACACGACGGCGGCGGCGCTCATGATGCCCGAACCGCCGAACGGCGCGAACGGGTGCCAGTTGGCCGGCGTCACGTGCTTGACGCCGACGAAGATGAACAGCAGGACGACGGTGATCTTGATCACGACCATGACGTTGTTGACGCGGGCGGATTCGCGCACGCCCCACGACAGCATCGCCGTCAGCACCAGCATGATGCACATTGCGGGCAGGTTCATGATCGTATGTACACCCGGCAGCGCGCCCGGCGCGGCGGACAGCGCCTGCGGGATGACGATGCCGAAGCCTTTCAACAGCGACTGGAAATAGCCGGACCAGCCGACGGACACCGCCGACGTCGCCAGCCCGTATTCGAGCAGCAGGTCCCAGCCGATCATCCAGGCCACGAGTTCGCCCAGGACGGCATAGCTGTAGGTATAGATCGAACCGGCGACCGGCACGGTGGACGCGAATTCCGCATAACACATGGCCGCGAAGCCGCATGCGATGGCGGCGACGATGAACGACACGGTCAGCGCCGGACCGGCCGTCAGGGCGCCGGTACCGGTCAGCACGAAGATACCGGTGCCGACGATCGCCCCGATGCCCATGAGGATGAGGTCGGTTGGCCCCAGCACTTTCTTCAGCCCGCCCGTGGTACGGGAGACTGCGACCATGTTGTCGAGATTCTTGGTTCTGAAAAGACTCACTGCTTTCTCCAATCGATAGTAGATAGATCCCGGTCCCTGATTGTCGTGCGCGCGGCGGGCAGGGGTGTCCTGCTCATGCATACGCCGAAGGGGGTCTCCTCCTGGGGCTCGGGCCTGCCAGGCTGCCTGACACGCGACATGGTGCACGTCAGACGCTTAGCGGCGTGCCATTATCTCCATTCTGTTATCCAGAATCAAAGAAAATACGCCGATTCGCGGCCGGCAGGTTGGGAATCCACGAAAAATGTCACTCAGCGCAGCGTACAGATCAACAATTCCGGATCCGCGTTCCAGCGCAACGGGATGCCGGAACAGCCGACGCCGCAGCTGACGAGCAGCGGGCCGTTGTCGGGAAGGTCGTAGCGGCCGTAGCTGTATTGGCGCGACGACGGGCCGCTGGGCTTGAACAGCGGCACACCGTCCGGTCGCGCGATCTGGCCGCCGTGCGTATGGCCGGCAAAGCCGACGTCGAAGCGCTCGTCCTGCAGATGAAACAGCCCGCCGGGCGAATGCGTCAGGTAGATCCGCACGTCGCCGGCGCCGGCGAACGTCGCGCTGGCCGATGGCGCCCCGGTCCACGGATCATCGATACCGCAGACGCTGACGTTGCCAAACGGTGCCGGCAGCGCCACGCTACGGTTGACGAGCACCTCCACGCCGCCCGCGCGCAGCGCGTCTTCGATGATATCGCGACCATTCCAGGTATCGTGGTTGCCCACGACGGCGTACGTTCCCAGCGGCGCCCGCGCGCCCGTGAAAAAGTCCGCCAGCGCGGACACGTTCTCCGCATCGAAGCACACATAGTCGCCACCCAGCAGCAGCACGTCGGGGCGCTCGGCGCGAATCGCCGCCAGCAGGTCGTCGAACACGGCGGGATGCGTCGTCGGCCCCGCGTGGAAGTCGGACGCGAAGCCGATCCGCAGCGGCTGCGCCAGGCGCCGGTCCGGGCCCAGGTCCACGTCCGCACGGGTCACGCGCACCCGTCCCAGGCCGCCGAGCCGGTAGCTGATCCCCGCCAGCCGGCCCTTCAGCAGGGCAGCGTTCAGGACGCGTTCGAAGGCGTTGCGGAGAGGTTGCTGGAGCTTGTGCCGGGACATGGAACGCCGAATGATGAAGAAATATTGCAAACTTCGCACTGTACACCAACGGCGCCACCCATGCCGCATGATCGTTCTTCCCGGCGCTGGTGCAATCGTGCAGGCCACGGTAACATTGCCGCTTCGCCCAGGACCGCCCATGCTGACACCCGACCAGTTCCTCGCCTTCCTCGCCGCCGCCATGCTCCTCACCCTGTCGCCGGGGCCGGACAACATGATGGTCCTGAGCGTAGGCGTCTCGAAAGGCCGGACGCGCGGCGTCGCGTTCGGACTGGGCTGCGCGTTCGGCTGCATCAGCCACACGCTGCTGGCCGTCGTCGGCGTCAGCGCCCTGATCGCCGCATCGCCGCTCGCGTTCACCACGCTGAAGGTGTGCGGCGGGCTGTACCTCGCCTGGATGGGCTGGCATGCGATCCGCAGCCGCGGCGGCGCCCGCATAGCCACGACTCACGCCGCGGCCGACCCCGCGCGCAAGCTGTTCGTCAAAGGACTCGTCGCCAACGCCATCAATCCGAAGGTCGCCCTGTTCTTCCTGTCGTTCCYGCCGCAATTCGTCGTGGCGCAGCGCGGCGACGCCAACCTGCAGACGGCGCTGCTGGGTCTCACGTTCACCTTGCAGGCCGTCGTCCTGTTCGGCCTGCTCGGCTTCTTTTCCGGCGCCATCGGCCAGTGGCTGGCGCGCCGTCCGAAGGCGGGCCAATGGCTCGACCGCGTCGCCGGCACGATCTTCATCGCGCTCGGCCTGCGCCTGATCGTCGCGCGCTGATCCTAATAACGTAAAGCACATATCCAACGGCAAATATCTTCGTTCACGCGGGGCCGTCCGTTTGCAATACTGGCCTCATTACTGAACAGGATACCGATCATGCCGTTGGCACTGCACCCAGTCCCCCATCCATCGACCAGCCCGGCCCACCCGGCCGCCGCTGACTTCGACCCGATCGCCGCCGCCACCGACCTGGCCGCGCGGCTCCACGCCACCGCCGTCGAACGCGACCGCCTGGGCGGCCACCCGGCGCGCGAGCGCGAACTGACCCGTGCCAGCGGCCTGCTGGCGTTGTCCGTGCCGCGCGAGCACGGCGGCGACGGCGCCGACTGGCAGACGATCGGAAACGTCGTGCGCATCGTCGCGCGTGCCGACAGCGCCCTCGCCCACCTGCTCGGCTTCCATCACCTGCAGGTCGCAGGGATCGGCCTGGCAGGCAGCGCGCAACAGCAGCGCCGGCTGTACACGGAGACCATCGAACGCGACGTCTTCTGGGGCAATGCGCTGAATGCCCTCGACCGCCGCCTCGTCGCCACGCCGACCGCGCGCGGGTATGTGCTCGACGGTGCCAAGAGCTTC
This sequence comes from Massilia sp. P2_C2, assembly GCF_056404615.1. Lineage (NCBI taxonomy): Bacteria > Pseudomonadati > Pseudomonadota > Betaproteobacteria > Burkholderiales > Oxalobacteraceae > Massilia > Massilia sp. P2_C2. Next base: position 9,087 of record NZ_JBFUDR010000147.1, read on the forward strand.
GCGTCCGGTGCCCGCGGCGCCGACTGGCTCACGGTGTGCGCCTGGGATCCGCTCGCGCACGCGTCGCTGACCGCCGTCGTGCCGGTGCGCCAGGCCGGCATCGCCGTGCAGGACGACTGGGACGCGTTCGGCCAGCGCCAGACGGACAGCGGCACCGTGACGTTCGCCGGCGTGCAGCTGGCGCAGGACGACGTGCTCCAGCCGGCCGGCCGCATACCGACGCCACAGGCGCAGCTGCGCCCGCTGGTGGCGCAACTGGCGCTGTCGAATGTCCTGCTGGGCCTGGCCGAGGGGGCGCTCGAGGCGGCGCGCGGCTACCTGCGCGGGGAAGCGCGGCCGTGGTTCGCGTCCAGCCCGGAAGTGGCGTCGGCGACGGACGATCCATACGTCCAGCATCGCTTCGGCAACTTCCACCTGCTCGTCCGTCCCGCCCAGGCACTGGCCGACGCGGCCGCGACGGAGCTCGACTGGGCGCTCGCGCGCGGTGCCCACCTGACGGCACGCGAACGGGGCGAAGTCGCCGTGACCATCACCGGTGCGAAGCTGCTGGCGCACCGTGCCGCCATCGAGATCGGCAACCAGATGTTCGAGCTGACGGGCGCACGGTCCACGTCCAGCCGGCACGGCCTCGACCGGTTCTGGCGCAACGCCCGCGTGCACACGCTGCACGACCCGGTCGACTACAAGCTGCGCGACCTCGGCCGCCACGCGCTCGACGGCACGCTGCCGGAACCGACCGCGTATTCGTGACCGGGTGCCGCCATGGCCGACCCGCTGATCCGCATCGAGCAGGTGACGACCAGCGTCGTCGCCGGCGGCACGCGGCGCCAGGTCCTGCGCGCCGCCACGCTGCACGTCGCGCGCGGTGACGTGTGCGGGATCGTCGGCGCGAGCGGCGCGGGCAAGTCCACGCTGCTGCGCACGATCAACCTGCTGGACGTCCCCGACAGCGGCGCCGTCGTCGTCGCCGGCCGCGACCTCGCGCGACTGGCGCGGCGCGACCTGCGCGCGGCCAGGCGGGAGATCGGCATGGTGTTCCAGCAGCCGAACCTGCTCACGAACCTGAACGTGTACGACAACGTGGCCCTACCGCTGCGCCTGCACGGCATCTTGAACCCGCCGCGCCTGCGCCGGCGCGTGCTCGACTGCCTCGACCTGGTCGGGATGGGCGCATACGCCGGTACGTATCCGTCCGGCCTGTCCGGCGGCCAGCAACAGCGCGTGGCCATCGCGCGCGCCCTTGCCAGCCAGCCCGCGATCGTGCTGTGCGATGCGCCGACGTCCGCGCTCGACGCCACGACGGCACGCGCCCTGTTCGAGCTGCTGCGCGCCGTGAACGCGGATGCGGGCGTCACCATCGTCATCGCCAGCCACGACCTGCCGGCGCTGGCCGCGCTGTGCAACCGCGTGGCCGTCCTCGCCGACGGCACCATCGCGGAGACCTTCGATCCGRCCGACACGACGGCCCCGCGCGCCACGGCACTCGGCCGTGAACTGGCGTTCTACGGGACCGAGGCCGGCGTGCTGTTCCACCAGGGAGTCCTCCATGCCTGACGGTTTCGTCGATCTGTTGCCCGAACTGGGCAACGCCCTTGGCCAGACGCTGATCATGCTCGCCATCGGCGTCGCCGCCGCCCTCATGTTCGGCGGTCCGCTCGGCATCCTGCTGTTCCTGGCCGGGACCGAACCGGCGCCGGCACCGCGACCGCTGGCGCGACTGCTCGGCTGGACCGTCAACACGATCCGCACGTTCCCGTTCGCGGTCCTGCTGGTCGCCCTGCTGCCCGTCACGCGCCTCGTCGCCGGCACGTCGATCGGGCCGCTGGCCGCGGCCCTGCCGCTCTCGATCGCGAGCGTGCCCTGGTTCGCGCGCCGCGTCGAACAGGCGCTGCGCGACGTGCCGCGCGGCGTCGTCGAGGCGGGACGGGCGATGGGAGCTTCCCGGCTGCAGGTCGTGCTGCACGTGCTGCTCGTGGAAGCGCGGCCCGGCCTCGTGGTCGCGCTGACCGCCCTCTTCGTCATCGTCCTGTCGTACACCGCGGTGGCCGGCATCGTGGACGGCGGCGGCATCGGCGAATTCGTGCTGCGCTACGGCTACGAACGCTTCGATGCCGACATCATGGTGTTCACGGTCGCCCTTCTCGCCGCACTCGTGCAGGTGATCCAGCTGACGGGCACCCGCTGGGCGCGCCGCGTGGACAAGGGTTGAGCGCTCACTGTGCCGGCCAAAGATAATATTTCCTCTACTAAATTTGATTGTCGGCCACCTTTTTTGCTACATTGGCGGTTTTACTCGACGGGATGACCACCCATCCCACCCGGCCGGCCGCGAATGCGCGATTCCACACTGTTCAAGCACCTGACTTCCAGCTCGATCGTCGCCGCCTGCTGCGTACTCGGTCTGCTGTATTTCGGGCGCGACGTCCTCGAACCGCTCGCACTGGCGGTCATCCTCAGCCTCGTCATCGCCCCGCTGATCCGGTCGCTGCGCCGCATCGGCCTCGGCCAGCTGCCGGCGACGATGCTGTCCGTGCTGCTGGTCGGCACCTGTGTCGTCGGTCTCGGCATCGTCCTCGCGTTCCAGCTCGTGGCCGTCACGGGAGACCTGCCGAAATACCGGGCCGCGATCCGCACCAAGGTCGCGGCCGTGCGCGAACTGACGGAGCGGCCGTTCGCCCGCATCGAAGCCGAGATCAGCGCCGTGCAGCCGCAGGAACGGGGTACGATCAGCGGCCGGCGCGGCATCAACACGGTGAGCGTCAGCCCCACGCAGCCGCTCCCCGTCGAGATCCGCCAGCCGCGCCTGACGACGCGCGATTCGCTGGCGCGCCTGTTCGCGATGGCCTGGGGACCGCTCGGCGAAGCCGGCCTCGTGCTCGTGCTGCTCGTCTTCATCTCGCTCGAACACGAATCGCTGCGCGACCGCCTGATCCGGCTCGCGGGCCAGACCGAGATCAACCGCACGATCCGCACCCTGGGCGACGCGGCCCAGGGCGTGTCGCGCTTCTTCCTCTCGCAATTCATCGTCAACCTGACGTTCGGCACGCTGATCGGCCTGCTGCTATGGCTGGCCGGCGTGCCGCATGCGGGCCTGTGGGGCGCGTTGTCCGGCATGCTGCGCTTCGTCCCCTACCTCGGCGTGATGGTGGCCGGCGCCGTCATCGCCGTGTTCGTCGCCGCCATCGACCCGGGCTGGCAACTGGCCCTGTCGTGCATCGCGCTGTTCGGCGCGCTCGAACTGTTCGTCGCCAACGTCGTCGAACCCAAGGTGTACGGACACAGTTCCGGCCTGTCGCCGCTGGCCGTCATCATCTCGGCCGTGTTCTGGGGCGCGATGTGGGGGCCCGTCGGGCTGCTGCTGTCGACGCCGCTGACCCTGTGCTTCGTCGTGGCCGGCCGCCACGTGCGCGGCCTGGAGCCGGTGACGATCCTCCTGGGTGACGCGCCCAACGTGTCGGGCGCCCAGCGCCTGTACCAGCGCCTGCTGACGGCCGACAGCGACACGATCGTGCGCGACGCCCTCGCCTACCTGCGCCGCGCCAGCTTCGCCCGCTACTGCGACAAGGTGCTGCTGCCGGGCCTGGCGCTGGCGGGCGCCGACGTGCGCGCCGGCCGCATCGACGCCAGCCAGGTGGAAACGATGCGCGCCGCGATGGGCCGCGTGGCCGCCCTGCTCAATCCCGACGGCCGCACGCCCGCGCGCACGCGGCGCCGGCGCGACGTCTCGCTGCTCGACGCCAACCTCGGCGCCTATCTGCGCCAGATGCGCGAGACGCGCCAGGGCCGCTGGCAGGGTTCGCTCGACGTGCCGGCGCACTCCGTCGTGCTGTGCGCCGCGGTGACCGCGGAACGCGACGAGCTGCTCAGCGAACTGCTCGTCTCGGCGCTGCGCGAGGGCGCCGTCGACGCGCGCAGCACGCTGCTGGGCACGGCCGACCGCCCGGGTCCGGAAAAGGCCGAACTGATTTCCACCGTGATCCTGCCTTACCCGCCGGACGACCGGCTGGGCGACTGGCTCAACGCGGCAACGGAATTGCGCACCCACCTGCCGGACGCGCTGCTGGCCACGATCAGGTTGCCGTTCGACCAGTCGACCGTGCCCCAGCCCACCGTCGAGGAACACGTCGACATCGTGCTGCGTTCGTTCGAAGAGGCGCTCGCGTTCGTGACGCCGGAGCGGACGGCGCGAGGGTAATTATCCCCTGGACCATTTGTTCAATATATGCTATACAATTTCCGCACCGCAATTTAATATTTACGAAGTCGCGCGTGTATTGTTCAATTGATAAAGGAATACAAATGGTCCAAAACAAGAAACTCGGCGCCGGCCTGGCGTTGGTCGCTGGTCTGATGGGTCTGGCAGTGAGCGGCACGGCTTCGGCACTGCCCGAAGTGGTCGTCGGCTCGCACATTGCCAGCGTGGCTGTGCAACCCCAGGTGGAGGCGGATGATTCTGCCCAAGTGACGGATGATGCGGCAGGTGATGCCGTCGCGACGGACGACGACGCGGACGGTTCTGCCAACTGATCTGATCTCGTAAAGGAACACAAATGGTTCAAAACAGGAAATTCGGCGCCGCTCTGGCGCTGATCGGTACCATGGTCGCGATGGGTGTATGCGGAACCGCTTCGGCGCTGCCGGAAATGGAAGTCGGTACGTTGCCTCCGATTGCGGCCCCCGCGCCGGTAGACACCCTCGACACTGCCACTGCCGACGATATTATCTCCGCACCCGAGGACGTGGATTCGGAAGATACCGCGTCCTGATTCCCCACAATCCGCCGCGTCGGCAAAACAGTCTGGTTCGTACCCTGGACGGCTCGGCGCGCCCCCGACGACGCTTTACTGGTGTCGCGCATGGGTCAGACAATCTCGCGCAGGCGCCGTACCTCCCGCCGCAGTGATTCGGTCGGTGTCCTGAGCACTTCCGCGCAAGACGCCACATCCCCGCCACAAGCAGTCAACGCGCGTTCGATCTCGTCAGCAGGAATCCGCTCGGCCCAGCGAATCTGCCCATGCGCGTCGAGCAGCTTGTACATGGTCGGGCGCGAGATACCGAGCGAGCGCGCCGCCGCCTGGATGTTCCAGCCGTTGTCGGCCATCGCCCGCAAAATCTCCGCATCGTCGAGCTCGGACGGCTTGCGGCGCGGCGGCGCTGGCGGCGACGCGACAGGTGCGGCCGGTGCACCGGTCGCCGCACCCGCCACCAGCCGCGCCGCGCTCCCTGACGGCGCCGGCGTCAACCGCACCAGCTGCTCGAGCTGCGGCGCCCCACCATGCTGGACCAGCAGCGCGGCCCGCCGCAAGGCGTGGCCAAGCTGGCGGATATTCCCCGGCCAGTCGTAGCAGGCGATTTCCACCACCAGTTCCAGCGGCAGCGCCGGCGGCGCGCCGTGTGCCCGCAGCAGGTGCAYGATCAGTACGCCGATGTCCTCGCGCCGCGCGCGCAGCGGCGGCAGCTGGATCGCGAACCCTTCCAGCCGCCGCAGCAGGGCCTGGTTGAACGCGGCCGTGTCGAGGTCCTGGTCCGTCGCCGCGATCAGGCGCGCGCTCGTCCGCCGGTCCTGGCTCGCACCGAGCGGACGGTAATCCCCGCCTTCCAGCACGCGCAGCAGCATCGGCTGCACGCAGGCCGGCGCATTGCCGATCTCGTCGAGGAACAGGGTGGCGCCGTCCGCCTCCGCGAACAAGCCCTTGCGTTCCTGCGCGCCCGTGTACGCGCCGCGTGCGGCGCCGAACAGCTCGGCGGCGGCCAGCGATTCGTTCAGCGCGGCCATGTTCACGGCCACCAGCCGCGACTGCGCGCGCTGGCCCAACGCGTGGATGGCGCGCGCGGCGATTTCCTTGCCCGTACCGGTCTCGCCCAACAGCAGCACGGGGATGTCCGTCGGCGCCACCATGCGGATCTGGTCGCGCAGCCCGATCGCGGCCGCGCCCACGCCGACGAGTCCCGGCACCGGATTGTCCTTGGGCAGGCAGGTCATCCAGTGCAGGCACAGCACGACGGCGCGCCCCAGGGTCAGCACCTGCCCCTGCGCGACCTCGGCCGCATCGAGACGCACC
>NZ_JBFUDR010000148.1:0-15066 GCF_056404615.1 Massilia sp. P2_C2
CCGCAATTGACGTGAAACTAAGGACGCAACATTTAAATCCCTATAATTTAAATGAGATAAAACCAACCCACGCAACACTGACGGAAGCTGCACAAAAGGCATTCTCATCTCCAAAAAATCGTTAATATTTCCACCGACTTATGTTTTATTCGATTTACCTAAAATATACTGACCAACAATACCCCGGTGGCGTGCCGCCAAATGGACCGAGAGACATCAATATTTTCCATGCTCCAAGCATGCATTCCCATTGAAAATCGGATAGTGGCTTGCATGAAAAGAGCTTATAAGCGACGAACCCGGCTTATCCAGATGACGTTGGTACTATACATTAGTTCCATTGGATAAAAACTATCCAATGTTTGCAAATTGAACCACCATCGCGTCTGGCGGGTGCGACACAATCCACCCAAGTTAAGGCGCCTCAGCAGTTCTTCTGAGTAATGTTCTTGTGCGGTTTTCGTCCAGGGGTTTGCGGCTTCGAATGGTTTTCACGATGCCGATAGGTCCGCCCGCCGATCTGATTGAATCGCAGCCCGTTTGAAGGAGCCAGACTCAAGTGCTGACCTAATCAGGCAGCGGTTAGTGTTAGTATTATTTCATCGAAACCCGAAGTACAAGAAGAGGATTCTGCCTCTCAACTTGAGTTCCTTTCTTCACAAGTTCAGGATTCAAACCTTCAACTCGATCTCAGTGAGTTATGGATGATGTATGGACGATCCAGCGGACCTCAGTCTTGATTTCCGGGATTGGTTGGAAGGAGCGTCTTACCAATCAGGTCATGGATGGCAGAATTTGTGCAACCAAGCTCTCTTGGAAGACCCTGAAGTCGGTAAGTATGGCCTACGCGGCTTTCCATGGAATGCAAAAGTTACATGGACCTGACTGGCCCCAGAGTCAAATTTGTCTACCTCACTCAACGGCGGCGACGCGGTCGCCCGGCATAAGAGCGCGCAAAACCATCGAGGACTTGCACCGGCAGCATTTTCGTCATGCCGTGCAGAATGAGGGGCACGAGCACGAACTCATCGACTGCGCCGAACATGGGCACGACGAAATTCAGCGGCTCGACAGCGAGCAGTGCCAATCCAGCCAGTCCGGGCAATAGCCACCCGGGACGTTGCTCATGCCGGATGGCGAACCACAGCAGGCGCAGGTCCTGACCGGCGACCATGCGCCACAATGCAAAGATGCGTTTCATTGCACTCTCCTCCGTGCGCTGGACGTTTCCTTGCCCCCTAAATGGGTCGGACGGGCCTGAACTCAATAGCGAACTGAAAAATTCAGATGCGCCATGCCACCGGTAAAACATACTTGCTCGCTTTACGGCCACGCGTCCACGCGCGCCGAGCGGTGTTCTTGGAGCCTATCCCAGTACGGTGCCCACGCCGCCAGGTCGCGCCTACCGAGACAGGCTCTAGGTCGAGGCGTCTCGTTGCAGATATCCTTCCACCAGGCGCAACACGGCCTTGGACTGGTAGCCCTTGGCCAGCGCAATCAACCGGTCGGCAAAGGGGCGATAGCGTTCGTCCATGCTGGCCAGCCGGCCAGCCTGCGCCATGATTTCCTGCATGTTGCCCAGTCTGGCCAGCCGATACAGCACGTCCATTTCTTCAGCTGGCGGAGCCACCATGGCACTTGCTTCCGCTGGCGCTTGCGCGGCCCGATACGCCCATTCCAGGCCCAGCAGCCGCCCCATCCGGTCCAGCAGCTTGTCCGCATCGAGCGGCTTGGGAAGAAACGCATTCATCCCGGCTGCCAGGCATTGTTCGCTGTCACTGGTCGACACGCTGGCCGAGACCGCAATGATCGGTACCTCCCGACAGAGGCCCGACTGGCGCAACAGCCGGGTGGCGGCCTGCCCGTCCAGCTCCGGCATGGCGACATCCATCAGGATCAGGTCAGGCCGCAGACGCTGGGCCATCTCCACCCCTTCGCGGCCGTTGCTCGCCTCGCTCACCGCGAAGCCGAGCGGCGTGAGCAAATCGAGCACCATGGCCCTGTTTTCGGCGATATCGTCCACCACCAGCACCTTCTTGCGCGGTCCCGCATAGCCGATCACGTCCCGGACGGAAACAGTGGTCGCCGGCGCCTCTGTTGCCCTGTCCACTGGCTGCGCCCGAATCTCGACGTAGAATGTGCTGCCCTGCCCCGGCCGGCTTTCGACCCGGATATCGCCGCCCATCAGACGCACATACTGGCGGCTGATGGTCAGGCCCAGCCCGGTACCGGCTGCGCGGTGCTGGCGGTCGCCGGCTTGCTCGAAAGGTTCGAAGATGGTCTTCAGCTGATCGGCGGCAATGCCGACGCCGCTATCGGCCACCTCGAAGCGCCAACGGTCGGGGAGCGCAAAGCGTACCCGCAGCGTCACGTATCCCCGCTCGGTAAACTTGATGGCATTGGACAACAGGTTGAGCAAGACCTGGCGCACCCGTTTCTCGTCGGCCCGGAACCAGAGCGGCAAGCCAGGGTCGAGGTCACACACCAGCTCCAATCCTTTTTGCGCCGCCCTCACGCCCGCGATGTCGAGGAGGTCTTGCACGAAGGACGCAAGAGAGATGTCGTCCGGGTACAGTTCCATCTTGCCGGCTTCGATCTTGGCCAGGTCCAGGATGTCGTTGATGAGCGTGAGCAAATGTTCGCCACTCTTGCGGATCACCCGCGCCGCATGAGGGACATCCAGCGCCGGGCTATGCTCCAGGAGCTGGGCATAGCCGAGGATGCCGTTGAGTGGGGTGCGTAATTCATGGCTCATGTTAGCCAGGAAAATGCTCTTGGCGCGGTTGGCCGCTTCCGCCGCCTGGCGCGCCTGCTGTTCGGCCTCTGCCCGCTTGCGTTCGGTCAAGTCCAGCACAAAAGCCACGCCTTGATCCTGTGAATTGTCAAAGAGGGTGGCGCCGATCAGGACCGGGACGCGGCTGCCATCCTTACGGATGTATTCCTTTTCATAATTGCTGACTGCCCCGGTGGTGCGCACATCCGTTGCTTTTTCCTCGTGGAGCTGCCAATACTCCGGCGGGGTCATGCGGCCCCAATTCACTTCACCGGCCAGCAATTCCTGCCGGGAGTAACCGACCATCTCGAGAAACGCATCGTTGGCATCGAGGATATGGCCGCCAAAATCCCAGAAGAAAATGCCAATGATATTGGACTCGACCAGGCGCCGGATGCGGTTATGGCTGTCGCGCACGTCGGCATACAGGCGGGCATTGTCGAGCGAGATGGCGGCCTGGGATGCCAGCAACTCCAGCACCTGGACCCGGTCCGGGGGAAACGCGTGGCTGGTCAGCCGGTTTTCCAGGTACAGGAGGCCCACCAGCGCTGCCTGGCGCAGCACCGGCAGGCACAACACGGACTGCGGCGGCTGGTGCGCGAAGTATGGGTCGGCGGCGAAAGTGTGCGCTTCGGTAGCGTCCATCAGCAACACCGGTTCCCGGCTGCGCCGCACATATTGAAGCAGGGTCAGGGGTAATTGTGCAGCCGACGGCGGTTGCTGGGCGTGCCGGCGCACCTGCACCGCCTGCTGGTCGACGTGGGCCTCGGCTGCCAGCACCAGTTCGTCGCTCCGCGCCAGCAGCAGGCATCCGCTTTGCGCGCCGGCGCTTTCAAGCACGAGGCGCAGGAGGGTGTCGATCAGATCGTCGAGCTCGATCTGGCCGGAAATGGCTTGCGATGCCTTGGCCACCGACATCAGGTCGAGCCGGGCCTCGGCGTCGAGCGGGGCAGCCGCCGCACCCGCGCTGCGCGCGCGCTGCGACGAGTACTGCGCTTCAAGCTGCTTCACCTTACCGTCCGCACCCCAGCGCGCATAGCAGGCGCGCGCCTGATCCAGATGGGCGTTGCCGGAGGTTGGAAGACCACGTGCCAGATAGAAGCGGGCGGCGAGTTCGTGGGCGATGGCTTCATGCTGCACGAAACCGTTGTCTCGGGCCGATGCGATCGCCTGCTCGTACAAGCGCTCGGCATCGACCTCGCGCCCATCGAGCCGGGCGAGCTCGGCGCCGACCAGGGCAGCGCAGCCGGCGAAGTTCTCCGGGCAGCTCGCCGCCCACTGCTGCAATTGTGCGTGGGACGCCGCCACGGCCTGCCGGTGCGACGGCCGCTCGGCCTTGGAAGCCGGCCCCCAGCAAGCGGCATGCGCGAGTGCCGTGAAATAGCGGTACTCGACAAAATCGAAGTTCCGCTGCACCTGCCACTCGACGACTTGCACCTTTGCCGCCGCCGCCAGGGCGCCGGCCGGGTCGCCGGCGAAATAGCGCGCCTGCAGCGTGCGGAGCCAGTGGCGACAGGCGGCATATGACAGGTTCGGATTCGCTTCCACCTGCCGCACGTACGCGCCCTCGTCAAAGTCAGGACCGGCGAAGGAGCCGAACACCGGTGTCAATCCGCGCAGCATGAGGATCAGCCGGAGCAGTCCGTTGCCGACGACAGTCATGATGCCGTAGCGTGCCCGGCGGGTAAAGTCGAGTGCGGCCTCGGCTTCTTGCTGCAATTCGGCGAGCGGCGCCCCGCTGGCGAACAGCGTGGCGACAATATGATAGTGGCCCGCCGTCGCATAATTGGTATCGCCGGCGCGCAGCGCCGCGTCGACGCCAAGGCGGAAGTAGTTGACACAGTCGCGCAGGTGTCTCCGCCAAAAATTCGCGGTTACGCCGAAAATGATATAAACGCGGGCCTTGAGGCGCGCCACCTGATCCCGCTCCACGAGCGCCACGCCGAGCTTGCCGAAACGGAACGCAGACTGGTAATCGCCGAAACACGGTCCGAGCACCGCGCCCAACATGGTATAAGCCGCGCACGACGCCTCCCCGTTGCCGTACTCCAGGCTCAGGTTGACCATCCGCAGCGCGACGAGGCAGGCCAGGTTGCGGTCGGTGTAAGCGGCGGGAACATAGGCTTCATTCAGGACATTCATGGTTGCGGCGGCGATGGGGTCCGTCATCGGCGGCAGGGCCAGGAAGTCCTCGATCGGGCGCTCACCGATCCGCTCCAGCAAACTTTCGTATTCGCGCCTGACCTCTTCCTCGACCGGATGGGCCGACCACGCGATGCCGACGCGGCGCAGATAGCCGATGGTCACCTCGATGACGCGTTCGGGCTGGCCAAGTGTAATGAAGATTTGCAGCCGCAGGCTGGCGACGGCCGCCAGGTCGACGAGATCGGTGGCGCGTCGCACCAGTCCGGCCAGGCGCGCCTCGGCTTGCGCTGGATCACCGGTCAGGAATTCGCACTCGGCGCTGGCCAGTCCGATCGCAAAGCTCAGCGGGTAGCGCCGTTCCCAGCAGTCCGGCGGCAGCAGCGACGTGGCGGCGGCGAGGTAGGACAGGGCCGACGCGTAGGCGGCCCCTTCCTTGGCGCGCTGGCCGGCCAGCAGGTTCAGTTCGGCGATCCGCTCGCGCTCCTCCCGGGACTCGATCCCTTCGCTGCCGCGATTGAACTGGCCAACCACTTCGAAGATCCGCTCCGCGACCGCCTCGGCGCCCAGGCGGTCGACCAGGAGGCGGCCAATGGCGAGGTGCATGGGCGCGCGCACCGCAGCGGGAAGCAGCGCATAAGCCGCTTCCTGGACCCGGTCATGCAGGAAGGTATAGCTATCCTCCTGGCGGCACACCAATCCGGCCTGTTCGGCGGCCTGCAACCAGGTGTGCACGGTGTCGGTGGGTTGCTCCAGAACGAGGCCGAGCGTGGCGGCGTCGGCGACGTTGCCCAGGCAGGCGAACCGGGCCAGGACCGCCTGTGTCTGCTGGGGCAGGCGGGCAAGCTTGGCCACCATCAGGTCTGCGATATTGTCGGTAAACCCCTTGGCCTGGATGCGCGGCAGGTTCCAGCGCCAGCCTCCGTGGCCGGCATCGAACTGCAGCAGTTTTTCCTCGGCCAGGGTGACCAGGAACTGGCGCGTGAAGAAGGGATTGCCGCCGGTCTTGTCCCACACCAGCTGCGCCAGCGGTTCCGCCGCGGCCGGTGGGCAATGCAGCGCTTCGGCAGCGAGTCGAGCGACATCTTCCAGCACCAGCGAGGCGAGCGCGATGCTTTCTGTCGCGCCACCCGCCTGACGGATCGCTTCCAGGCCACATATCAGCGGATGGCTGCCCTCGACTTCATTATCGCGGTAAGCGCCGACCAGCAACAGGTAATGCACGTCGGGATCGGTGGCCAGATCGACCAGGAGGGCCAGCGTTCCCGCATCCACCCATTGCAGGTCGTCGAGGAACAGCACCAAAGGGTGTTCTTCCGTAGCGAACACGCCAAGGAAACGCCGGAACACCAGTTGGAAGCGGCTTTGCGCCTGCTGCGGCGGCAGCTCGGGCACGGGAGGCTGCGGCCCGATGATGAGATCGAGCCGGGGGATCAGGCGCACCAGGAGCTGGGCGTTCGTTTCCAGCGCTTCGTGCAGCGCCTGTCGCCATTGTCCGACGTCCGCCTCGCTTTCGCCCAGGAGCTGGCGCACCAGGCCGTCGAATGCCTGGGCCAGGGTGGCGTAGGGGATGTCGCGCTGGTATTGGTCGAACTTGCCGGCCAGGAAGTAGCCACCCCTGGCCACGACAGGTTGGTGCAGAGTCTGAATCAGGGCCGATTTGCCGACGCCCGAATACCCGACCACGGTGACCATCCGAGAAGCGCCCGTCGTGGCCACCGCCTCGAATGCGGCCAGCAGCGCCGCTGTTTCCCGCTCGCGGCCATACAGCTTGGGCGGGAGCTGGAACCGGTCGGCCAGATCACGCGTGCCCAGCGCGAACGGTGCAATCGCCCCGGTTTCGTGCCAGCAGGCCAGGCACTGCTCAAGGTCGGCCTCCAGCCCGGTGGCACTCTGGTAGCGCTCTTCCGGCGTCTTGGCCAACAGCTTGAGAACGAGATCCGAGACAACCTGCGGCAGGTCCGGCGCCAGTCCGTTCGGCGGAACCGGCGTGCGGGCGAGGTGGCAATGCACCCATTCCAGCGGGTCGTCCGCCTCGAACGGCAACAAGCCGGTCAGCAACCGATACAGCAGGACGCCCAGCGAATAAAAATCGGTGCGGTGGTCGGCCTGCCGGTTCATGCGCCCGGTCTGCTCGGGCGACACATAAGCCCAGTCGCAGACGGCCGCTATAGGGGGGAAGGTACTCCCCTTGTGCGCTCTCGCCTGGCTCAGGTCTGCGAGTTTGAGCTGCACCTGGTCGCGGCCATGGGCCAGCAAAAGATTGGCGGGCCGGAGATCGCGATGCACGATGCCACCCGCATGGAGTGCCACCAGGGCGCGCGCCGCCTGCAGGGCCAGGGTCAGCACCTCCGGCAGAGAAAGAGGTGGCCCCCGCGTCAGCACGGTATCCAGACCCTCGCCGGCAAACGGCTCCAGAACCAGGGCCGGGTGCGGCCCTTCCTCGATCAGGGCCAGCGGGTGGATGATTTCGGGGGCATTGACGGATTGCAACAAGGCATATTCCCGCCGCAAGCTCTCGATCGCGTTCTCCTGTGCGGGCAGCTTGAGCAGCGCGTCCCCTCCGGCGGGAAATTCCCGGGCAAGGTGCAGCGTGCCGCCGGCGGTGACGGCGATCTGTTCGAATACCTCATAGTTGCCCACCTTCATCCGACTGCCCGTTCTCAAGAGCTCCTGACCAGCGGCGGCGTGGTTCCCCGATGCATCCTGTGGCGGCATCGCCGCACAGTAATAAAGCATCCTTTACATTAACGGAATTTCGACTAACCTCCCGAACATAAGGTTGACGGTCTTTGAGCCCGCACGCTGATCAAAGAAATAATAGCCGGCTCACCTGTCAAAGACAAAATACCGCAAACACGACTTCGGAGGAGCATCGTATGAACTCCATGGACGCTGTCGGAAAGCGGGAGTCTTGCCTTTGCCCAAACCGTGCCCGTCTGGCGCTTGTCGCTATCGTGACGTCGTTGGGGACGATGACGGTCGGCTGGGCCGGCGAGATCGCCACCGGCAATCCAGACCTGACCATCCGTTGGGACAATACCCTGAAATACAGCAACGCCTGGAGGATCCACAACCCCTCTTCGATCCTCACGGCCAATCGCAATCTTAACGACGGCAATGCCAACTTCCACCGGGGGATGATTTCCAATCGCCTCGATCTGCTCTCCGAATTCGACCTCACCTACAAACAGATGGGCATGCGGCTGAGTGCCGCAGCCTGGTACGACGACATCTACAACAAAAGAAACGACCATCCCAACGACGGCACGGCCAACCAGTTGTCCGTGCCATACAACAGCTTCACGGACCCGACGCGGACCATTCATGGCCGCAAGGCGGAACTGCTCGACGCCTTTGTTTTCAGCAAGTTCGACCTTGACGACAAGCCGACCACGGTGCGGGTCGGCCGGCACGCGCAGATCTGGGGCGAATCACTGTTCTTCGGCAACAACGCCATTGCCGGCGGCATGATGCCGGTCGATGCCGTCAAGCTGTCGTCGGTTCCCAACACCCTGTTCAAGGAAGCCATCCGGCCGGTGCAAATGTTGTCCGGCCAGGTACAGCTGAAACCTGATGTCAGTGTGGCGGCCTATTACCAGTTGCGCTGGCAGGCCAGCCGTCTGCCGGCGGTGGGTAGCTATTTCTCCCAGGCCGATACTTCCCCGGCGGGCGCCGAACAGATCCTGCTTGGTCTACCGACCGTGGCCAGCGGGGGGCCATACTTGCAGGACAACGTGCCGCGCGTCGAAGACGAGAACGCCAGGAACTCCGGCCAGGGGGGCATCAGGCTCACCATCCGGCACGGGGAGACCGACTACGGGCTCTATGCCATCCGCTTTCACAGCAAGAGTCCGCAGGTGGTGACCAACCTGGGCCTGAGGCCGGTGACCGGTGACTTCCCGGGGGCGGGTTGCGTCGTGCCGGGATCGGTGCAGACCGGGCCTGCCAGCTGCGGCTTGCGCGGCCCGGTTTCCTACCAGCTGGTCTATCACGAGGGCATCACGGCCTACGGCGCCAGTGCCAGCCGTACCTTCGACAATGTGTCCCTGGCGGCGGAAGCCTCGATTCGCCGCAACCAGAACCTGGCCAGCACCGGGGTGGTCGATACCAGCGCCGTAGGCGGCAGTGCCACCGACAACAGCAGCCATCCCGCCTACGCCACGGGACGCACCGCGCATGTGAACGTGGCCGTCCTCTGGAGCGTGCCGCCCACGGCCCTGTTCAGGGAAGCCAACTACAGCGGAGAAATCATCTGGAACCGCGTGCTCAAGGTGGAGAAGAACCCCTCGGCGGTAACCCCCAGGGCGACGCGCGATGCGTTTGCGCTGCGGCAAGTGTTCGAGCCGGTGTTCCGCCAGATTGTACCCGGCCTCGACCTGTCCGTTCCCGTCGGCCTGGGTTATGCGCCCAAAGGCTCGCGTTCCATGGCGCTCGGCCCGATCATACCGGAAGGCGGCGGCGACCTCAGTATCGGCCTGAGCGGCACCTATCTCGCTACCTGGGGCCTGAGCCTGTCCTACACCCATTATTACGGGAGGGAACAGCCCGTCACGGACGCCAGCGGCAGACTCACCTACGGACAAGCCCTGAAGGACCGTGACTTCCTGGCGTTCTCCATTCGCCGAACGTTCTGAGGAGATGAACGATGCCCTCCAAGCTGCAAGCCGGTCTGAGAGCCGTCCTCGTCACGGTGGCCGCAGCCGCGGCCACCGCCTTCGCCGCCGTCTCCCCCGAGGAGGCGGCGCACCTCAAGACCGACCTGACCCCCTTCGGCGCCGAGAAAGCCGGCAACCAGGCCGGCACGATCCCGGCCTGGACCGGCGGCTATACCACGCCCCTGCAGAACTACAAGGACGGCGGCCGACGCCCCGACCCGTTCGCGAACGAGAAGCCCTTGTTCACCGTCAGCGCACGGAACATGGCGCAGTACGCCGACCAGTTGAGCGAGGGCGTCAAGGCGCTCATGAAGAAGTATCCGGACTTCCGCATCGACGTCTATCCGACCCACCGCACGGCAGCGGCCCCGCAGTGGGTCTACGACAACACTTTCAAGAACGCCACCCGCGCCAGGATTGTGGAAGGCGGCGCCGGACCGCAGCCGGACGGCGCCTACGGCGGCACGCCCTTCCCCATTCCCAAGAACGGTGTCGAAGCTATCTACAACCATGAGCTGCGCTGGTCGCCACCCGCGGCGAAGCTGGAGAAGGTCCGCGGCTATCTCGTGACCTCCGACGGCCGCCGGGTCTTGATACGGGAAGGCACCTACGATTACCAGTGGCCGTATTACATGAAGGATGGCGAGGGCGAATACACGGGCGTATACTGGCTCGCGCGCGGCATCTACACCGGCCCGCCGGTGCGCGCCGGCGAGAGCATCGCGGCACGCTTCAATCGCGACGAATCCAGATCCAACCTCTGGTCGTACCTGCCCGGCCAGCGCCGCGCGCGCAAGGTACCCAACCCATGTTGCGACACGGCTACGCCATCCTCGGGCGGCCTCGCCAACCTCGACGAGGCATGGGTCTTCTCCGCCCGCACGGACCGTTTCGACTGGAAGCTGGTGGGCAAGAAGGAGATGTACATCCCCTACAACAGCAACCGCACCCTGGTTCCGACCCGGGACACGGACGTGTTGGGCGAGCACTTCCTCAACCCCGACCACGTGCGCTGGGAACTGCACCGCGTCTGGGTCGTGGAGGCCACCCTCAAGCCAGGGCGGCGCCATACCTCGCCGAGAAGCCGCTATTACCTCGACGAGGACACCTGGATCGCGGTCCTGGCTGACCGCTGGGACGCCAATGGCCAGCTGGCGCGGATGCCGATCGCCATTCCCGTAGCCGTGCCGGACTTGCCGGGACAAATATCCCTGTACTGGGGCATCTACGACTTGATCTCCGGTACCCTGTTCATGGACTTCATGATGAACCAGAGCCCGAGCCAGATCAAGCTGATCGCGCCCTTGCCGGACGGGGGCTTCACGCCGGACTGGCTGATCGGCCAAGGCCTCCGCTGAGCCAGGTCTGCCGCAGCGATGGCCTGGCCGGCGCTAAAAGTGCGATGAAGCCCTTGCAACGGCTTTGCCGGGCGGCGGCGGCCATGCTGGTGCCGGCAGCCTGTTGCGGCGCCGCCCCTGTCGCCGACCCGCTCGAGCGGCCGGCGATGATCTCCAGGCGCGCCGATGCCGCCTTCCTGCTCGACATTGCGCGAGCCGGCAAGCGGCTGGTGGCGGTCGGCGAGCGGGGCACGGTGCTGCTTTCCGACGACGACGGCAGAAGCTGGCGCCAGGCAAGGCAGGTTCCGGTAGCGGTGACTCTCACCCGGGTGGCGTTTCCGTCCGCAAATTCTGGCTGGGCCGTGGGACATGCCGGCGTCGTGCTGGCCAGCGATGACGGCGGCGAGACCTGGAGTCGGCGCCTCGACGGCCGCAACGCCGCCACCGCTGCCCTCGACGCGGCGCAGCAGGCGTTCGCACGCGAGCCAAACCCAGCCAACAAGCACGCGCTGCAGGAGGCCGAGCGTCTGGTCGCCGATGGTCCCGACAAGCCCTTCCTCGACTTGCATTTCACAACACCGCAGCGCGGCTTCGTCGTCGGCGCCTACGGCATCATCTTCCGCACCGAGGACGGCGGCAGGACCTGGCAGCCCTGGATGCCTCACCTGGACAATCCCAAGGGCTACCACCTCAACGCCATCGCTGCCGTCGACGAGGTGCTCTACATCGCCGGCGAACATGGCCTGGTGCTGCGCTCGACCGACGGCGGCGAGCATTTCTCCACCCTCAAGCTGCCCTACGAAGGCAGCTTCTTCACCGTCGCACCGGACAACAGCAAGGTCGTGGTCGGCGGGCTGCGCGGCAATGCTTTCGTCAGCGCAGACCAGGGCAAGTCCTGGAAACGGCTCGACGTCGCCGTGCCGGTCAGCCTGGCACATGTCGCGCCGTTGTCCGGAGGCGGCCTGCTCTTCACCAATCAGGCCGGGCAAGCGCTGCGGGGCAGCGGCGAGAGGGTGCGGCCGTTGCGCTTGCCGCCGCTTCCGCCCCTGACGGCGGCGGTCGAGGCGGCGGATGGTGCCATCGTCGCCGCCACCTATCGCGGCCCACGGCGCCTGCCTCCGCCATGAACACCCACGACGGCATGTCGGATCAGGAAGTGGTCGGCAACCTCGCCGATTTCGACGTCAATTCCGGATCCCGCACCGAACGCATCCTCTTCAACAACCGGCTGGTCATCCTGTCCGTTTGCCTGCTGGTGACCCTGGCCATGGCCTTCCTGGCGACCAGGCTGCGCCTGAACGCCAGCTTCGAGGAGATGATCCCGACCGGCCACCCCTACATTGCCAACTACCTTGCGCACAAGCGCGATCTTGCCGGCCTCGGCAACGCGCTGCGCATCGCCGTCGAGAACACGCAGGGGGACATCTACGATACCGACTACCTGGCAATGCTCCAGAAGCTGAACGACGCACTCTACCTGCTACCCGGCGTGGATCGCGCCCAGCTGAAATCGCTGTGGACGCCTTCCACCCGCTGGATCGGCGTCACCGAAGAAGGCCTGGAAGGCGGGCCGGTCATTCCCCAGGACTACGCCGGCACGCCGGAGGATCTGGTTCAGCTGCGTCGCAACATGGAACGTTCGGGCGAGATCGGTCAGCTCGTCGCATTCGACGGCAGGTCCAGCATCATCCTGGTACCGCTGCTGGCCGCCTATCCTGATGGCACGCCACTCGACTACGCCAGGGTCAATGCAGGCGTGGAAGCGCTGCGCGATCGCTTCCAGAGTGACCGGGTACGCATTCACGTCACCGGCTTCGTCAAGGTGGTCGGCGAATTGATCGCCGGCGTGCGCGCGATCATGCTGTTTTT
Source organism: Massilia sp. P2_C2 (assembly GCF_056404615.1). Classification (NCBI taxonomy): domain Bacteria; kingdom Pseudomonadati; phylum Pseudomonadota; class Betaproteobacteria; order Burkholderiales; family Oxalobacteraceae; genus Massilia; species Massilia sp. P2_C2. Next base: position 12,780 of record NZ_JBFUDR010000148.1, read on the forward strand.
CGCCGCCGCCGTGCTGCTTGCCGCCGTCGCTCTCTTCGTCTACACGCGCTGCGTACGCAGCACCCTCCTGGTGGTCGCCTGCTCCCTGGCCGCCGTGATCTGGCAGCTCGGCCTGCTCACCCTGTTCGGGTACGAACTCGACCCCTATTCGGTGCTGGTGCCCTTCCTCGTCTTCGCGATCGGCATGAGCCACGGGGCGCAGAAGATGAACGGGATCATGCAGGACATTGGGCGCGGCACCCATCGCGTCGTCGCTGCCCGCCATACTTTCCGCCGCCTGTTCCTCGCCGGCCTGACGGCGCTGCTATGCGATGCCGTCGGCTTCGCCGTGCTGACCATCATCCAGATCCGGGCGATACAGCACCTTGCCGTCATCGCCAGCGTTGGCGTTGCCGTGCTGATATTCACCAATCTGATCCTGCTGCCCATCCTGCTATCCTTCGTCGGGGTCAGCCCGGCCGCGGCGCGACGCAGCCTGCGCACGGAAATCGCCGAGCAGACAGGCGCGAGGAGTAACCCGTTGTGGCTCTTCCTTGGCCAGTTCACGCAGCGCACCTGGGCGCTCGGCGCACTGTGCGCCGCCGCGCTGCTCGGGGCCGGCGGTTATATTGTCGGCAGCGATCTCAAGATTGGCGATCTCGATCCAGGGGCGCCGGAACTGCGTCCCGATTCCACCTATAACCGTGACGTGGCCTTCCTCGGCAGCCATTACGGCGCGAGCAGCGATGTCTTCGCCGTGATGGTGACGACGCCGGAAGGCGCCTGCGCGGCCTACGACACGCTGATGCGGATCGACGCGCTGGAGCAGGAGGTGCTGCAGCTGGGCGGCGTCGATTCCACCCATAGCCTGGCGCAGTTCAACCGCCGCGTCATCGTCGGCCTCAATGAGGGCGATCCGCGCTGGTCGGATCTGCTGCACAACCAGGATATGCTGAACGCGACCACCGCCCGCGCACCGCGCGGCCTCGACAACGACACGTGCAGCCTGCAGACGGTGTACATCTACCTGACCGACCACAAGGCCGACACCCTGGCCCGCGTCGTGGCAAAGGTCGAAACCTTCGCCGCCGCCAATAATTCCGACCAGGCACGCTTCCTCCTCGCAGCCGGCAACGCCGGCATCGAAGCGGCGACCAACAGCGTCGTCAAGGAGGCCAGCCGCGACATGCTGTACTGGATCTACGGCGCCGTCGTCCTGCTGTGCCTCGTCGCTTTCCGCTCCTGGCGGGCGGTTGCCTGCGCCGTCCTGCCGCTCATCCTGACTTCGGTGTTGTGCGAGGCGCTGATGGTCCGATTGGGCATCGGCGTCAAGGTCGGCACGTTGCCGGTGATCGCGCTCGGTGTCGGCATCGGCGTCGATTACGCCCTCTACGTCATGAGCATCATGCTGGCCGAGCTGCGCCGGGGGGCATCAGTGTCGGGAGCCTACCACAGGGCACTGCTGTTTACGGGCAAGGTCGTGATACTGACCTCAGTGACGCTGGCGGTCGGCGTCGCCACTTGGTCTTTCTCGCCGATCAAGTTCCAGGCCGACATGGGCATCCTGCTCGCCTTCATGTTTGTCTGGAACATGCTGGGCGCCCTCGTCCTGCTCCCGGCCCTGGCTTGCTTCCTGCTGCAGCCCAAGCAATAGGCAATACGTGTGTGTCCTGTTCGGGCAGCGCGACCCGTCGTCGTAGCGCAGATGCGCCGCCTCACTCAACGGCGGCCACGCGGGCGCCCCGCGTAAGCGCGCGCAAAACCCTCGACGACCTGGACCGGCAACATTTTCATCATGCCATGCAGAATGAGGGGCATGAGCACGAGCTCATCGACCACGCCGAACACCGGCACGGCGAAATTCAGCGGCTCGACAGCGAGCAGTGCCAGTCCAGCCAGTCCGGGCAACAGCCACCCGGGACGTTGTTCATGCCGGATGGCGAACCACAGCAGGCGCAGATCCTGGCCGGCGACCATGCGCCACAATGCAAAGAGACGTTTCATCGCGCTCTCCTCCGTAGCTATGAGCGGTTCCCTGCCCCCTAAATGGGTCGTCCAGGCCTGAACTCAATAGCGCACTGAAGAAAGTCGCCGTACGCAGACGCGCCGGGCCGCCGGCGTAGCGTCGCCGGGCCCTTTACGACCCGGCACTCACCTCTACGGCTTATCCGGGACCGGCATTTGGCCTACAATACCGGGATGACCCACATTTCGCTCGTCCTGCCGTTCGCCCTCCCCGCTCCCGAATTCGCCCCCGACCTGACCCGCGCCCTGCAGGCGCCGGCGCTGGCCGCGCTGTTGTCAAGAT
>NZ_JBFUDR010000149.1:0-14769 GCF_056404615.1 Massilia sp. P2_C2
GGGTCAGCACGCCGACCATCGCCGGCCCCAGCGCCAGCCCGCGTGTGATGAGGCGGCGCTGCCAGCACGGCATCTTCAGGTCCAGGAAGCCTTCCATGATCACCTGGCCGGCGATGGTGCCGGTAAAGGTCGAGCTCTGGCCGGACGCCAGCAGCGCCAGGCCGAACAGGATCGCGGCGGCCGCCGTGCCCGCCACGGGCGCCAGCAGGTAATAGGCCTGGTCGATGTCCATCACGCCGCCACCGCCCGGCCGGTAGAACGCGGCGGCGGCCAGCACGAGGATCGCGCCATTGATGAACAGGGCCAGGAACAGCGAGACGATGGTGTCGATGCGCGACATCCTGATCGCTTCCGCGAGGCGTGTCCCGTCCTCGTTCAGGTCGTGGCGCATGATGCGCGTCTGCACGACGGACGAGTGCAGGTACAGGTTGTGCGGCATGACCGTCGCGCCGAGGATGCCGATGGCCAGATACAGGGCGTCGCGCTGGCCCACCTTTTCCAGCGACGGCACGAGGCCGGCCAGCACGGCGCGCGGATACGGATTCACGAGGAACAGTTCGGAGAAGAGACAGACGGCAATCGTCAGGACGAGGGCCAGCACGATCGCTTCCAGCTGGCGGAATCCCCTGCCCTTCAGGCCCAGCACGATGAGGGTATCGAACGCCGTCAACGCCACGCCGACCGGCAGCGACACGCCCAGCAACAACTTGAACGCGAGCGCGCAGCCGAGCACTTCCGCCAGGTCGCAGGCGATGATCGACAACTCGGCGAACAGCCACAGCCCTTTCGCACGGACGGGTGAATATTGCTCGCGGCAATGCACGGCCAAGTCCTTGCCCGTGACGATACCCAGCCGCATGCTGAGGCATTGCAGCACGATGGCCGCCAGGCTGGACAGCACCACGACGAACAGCAGGTCGTAGCCGAACCGGGAACCGCCTTGGATAGAGGTCGCCCAATTGCCCGGATCCATGTAGCCGACCGACACCAGCAGGCCGGGGCCGGCATAGCGCAAGATCTTTTTCCACAGCGGACCGTTCTCCGGCACGTTGACGGTGCCGGAGACCTCGGAGGGGCAGAACGGTGCGCTGGCGTCGGACGGCAGTTTGAGCATGGGCGGGACGATAGCACGGTCGCAAAAGCGGCCGCGCTCGTCCCGAACCTGGCATCAGTCGATGATGCCCAGCACGCGCATGCGCGCGCGCAGGCGGCGGATCTCGTCGGCCATGTCGACCACGAGCGCGGCGAGGTCCTCGTTGGCGTCGAAGTCGCGCTCGACGCTCAGCAGGCGCCGGGCGCGGGCCAGGTCGCCGCTGCGGAACCGCCAGCTCGTCACCTGCACGCTGGTCTCGCCGCCCAGCACGCCAGCATGCACATGGCGCACGACCCAGTCGGGTTCCACGTTGCAGGCGCGCGCCAGTTCGTCGAGGGTCAGCGCCACGTCGTCCAGCAGCACGCCGGTGAGAATATCGTCATGCATCGTTCAGGCTCCTATGCGATCGCGTGGATTGAAGGCAAGGTCGCGCGCCATCGCCTGGTACAGCTCGCGCGCACGGTCGCTGGTCGCGGGCGGCAACACCACATTCAGCATCAGGTAGAGGTCGCCCGGCGTCTTCGCCGGGATCCCGCGTCCTTTCAGGCGCAGCTTGCGTCCGCTCTGCGACCCCGGCGGCACCGTCACCTCGACCGTGCCGGACGGCGTGGGCACCGAGATGCTCGCGCCCAGCGCCGCTTCCCACGGCGTCACGGGCACGTCCTGGTACACCTGTGTCCCTTCGACGCGATAGCGTGGGTCGGGGTTCAACTGGATTTCCAGATACAGGTCGCCGGCCGGCCCGCCCCCGAAGCCGGGATGGCCCTGCCCGCGCATGCGCAGCTGCTGGCCCGGCGTGACGCCTTTCGGGATGTTCACGCTGAGCGTCTTGTCCTGCATGGCGACCCGGCCCTGGGCGTCGTGCTGCGGGACGCGCAGGCTGACCGTGCGCGTGGCGCCCTGGTAGGCGTCGCGCAGGTCGATGGCGATGGCGGCGTGGATGTCCTCGCCGGGCATCTGGAAACCGCCGCCGCCCGCCCCCGCATGCGCGCCGCCGTGCGCACCCGCGCGCGAACGCTTGCCCACGTGGGCGAACAGGTCGTTGAAGAAATCGTTCGCGTCGGCTCCGCCGAAGTCGAACTGCGTGCCCCAGTCCGGCGGCGGCTGGAAGCCCTGGCCGGGGCGGTGTCCGCGGCCCAGCTCGTCGTAGGCGGCCCGCTTTTCCGGGTCGCCCAGCACGTCATAGGCCTCGTTGATTTCCTTGGTCTTCGCGTCCGCGTTCTTGTGCTTGCTGACGTCGGGGTGGTACTGCCRCACCAGCTTGCGGTAAGCCTTCTTGATCTCGTCCTGGGTCGCGGTCTTCTCGACACCAAGGGCCTGGTAGTAGTCCTTGTATTCCACGAGCTTGCTCCTGGATCGGGTTGGATGGTTGTCAGCCCCATACGTTGTGGCGGGGGGCTTGCTTTTCAACTATTACGACAAGCCCGCCCTGTTGACTGCAGCCTGTGCGCGCATTGTTTCCGGTCAAATTTTCAACCACGAACGCGGGCAACATCCCTTGTATTCACCTTGGGCACATGGGAGCTGAAGTGGAAAAAATCTGGGGCAACGGTCTGGCGTTCGTGACTATCTTCTTCATCGGGGCATCCGTTCTCGGCATGCTTTGGGAAAAGGACGGCGGGCACCAGATCAAACCCGTCGGCGACCGCGTCGCGTACGGGTTGTTCGCGATACCGCTCATTTCCATTTGCGTCCAGCAGGCGCTCCCGGGCGTGCCACGAGCGTGGGTCCTGGTGGCGCCGCTTCCCCTCGTCATCTACGTTGTCCTGCTCGCACTGAGCGACAGGGGCCCGGAGAATGATCAGGCGGTACCGCCAAGATTCATCGATCACTTCTCCCGTATCCTCGTCGTCGCCACGCTGCTGGTTTATGTGTTCATGGCGCAATACTACGCCTTGAGTTAGCCCATGCAGGCGATACCGGGCCCAAGAAGGCATGAGCTTGTCTTCTGACGCGATGGCAACTGGAACAACGGCGCGGCGAACTGGGCGAAGGACACCAATCTGCAATGGCTGACCAACTTCACGACGAAATAGCCGCATGACGATGCATGCTTGACGCAGGCCCTATTTGTTTCGCATGACCGAAATTAGCATTTCAACCAGTATCCGGCCTTGAACGACAGTGCTAGATTGGCTCGCGTTGCCGTTCGTCCAACAAAAGGGAGGAAACATGGTGAGCAAATGGGTCAAGCGTACGAGCATCGCATTGGCGACACTCGCCCTGCTGGGCGTTGCCGCGGCCGGGGTCGGCAAAGTGCTGGGGGAACGCAAGATGGCGCGCAACATCGCGCTGCAGGTGCGGCCGCTGGACGTCGTGCCCGACGTCGCCCGCGTCGATCGCGGCCGCTACCTGTACAGCACGCGCGGCTGCGCCGAGTGCCACGGCGTGGACGGGGCCGGCAAGACGGTCATCAGCGACGGCGGCATGCTCGTCGTGGCGCCGAATATCACGGCCGGTCCCAACGGCGTGACGGCACAATACCGCCTCGTCGACTGGGTGCGCACGGTGCGCCATGGCGTCAAGCCGAACGGCAATCCCGTCATGATCATGCCCAGCGAGGACTACAGCCGCCTCAGCGACGAAGACATGGCCGCGCTCGTCGCTTATCTGCAGCAGATGCGCCCCGTGTCCGGCGCGAAGACCGTCATCGACGTGCCCGTGCCCGTCAAGGCGTTGTACGCATTCGGCATCATCAAGGACGCTTCCGAAAAGATCGACCATACCTATGTGCCGCCGCCGGCCGTGCCGGCCGCCGTCACGCCGGCGTATGGCGCCTATGTCGCGGCGACGTGCACCGGTTGCCATGGCGCCGACCTGGCCGGCGGCCGCATCCCCGGCGCGCCGCCCGCCTGGCCGCCCGCTGCGCAGCTGGCCCCCGGCAAGGGCAGCGCGATGAACCGCTATCCGACGCCGGATGCATTCATGGCGATGCTCAGGACGGGTCACCGGCCGGACGGCACCGCGATCAGTCCGGTGATGCCGTTCGGTTCGTTCAAGCAGATGAACGAAACGGACATGCGGGCCCTGTACGCCTATCTGAAGTCCGTGCCCGGCACGACGCTCGCGCAGCGCTGAGCTGAGCCGCCCCGCGCGCGCGCCGGGCGCGCGTCACGCGGCCCTTGCGATTCCTCAGTAAAATGCGCAGTTTCCCCCGGCAAACCGAACATGACGCCCAGCCTGTCCAGCACCGCCGCCCGCGCGGCGCATCCCGTCCGTACCGAGGTCGCCACCTTGTGGCGCCTCTCGTGGCCCATGCTCGTGGGCCAGCTCGCGACCGTCGGCATGGGCGTGGCGGACGTCGCCATGACGGGCCACGTCAGCGCGGCGGAACTGGCGGCCGTGTCGCTGGGCACGTCGGTGTGGTCGATCATCCTCGTCACCGTCATGGGCGTCATGATGGCCGTGAACTCGGTCGTCGCGCACGAGATGGGCGCCGGGCGCCACGACCGCATCTCGCATGCCGTGCGCGAATCGCTGTGGATGGGCCTCGGTGTCGGCGTCGCCGGCTGCCTCGCGGCGAACCTGTGCACGCTCGTGTTCGACCACATCGGGCTGGACGCGGCCGTGGCGGAGCGCGCCTCGACATTCCTCCACATCATCAGCCTCGGCATGCCGGCGTTCGCCTGCTACCGTGCGCTGTACGGCTATACGACGAGCATCAACCAGACCAAGCCCATCATGGTCATCGCGCTCCTCGGCCTGCTGTACAACATCGTCATGAACTGGCTGTTCGTCTTCGGCGAGTTCGGCCTGCCGCGACTGGGCGCGCTCGGCTGCGCCGTGTCGACGGCCAGCGGCGTGTGGCTCATGCTGGCGGCGATGGTGCTGTGGATCAGGCTGTCGCTCGCCTACCGCCAGACGTATCCGTTCACGCGCTGGGAAGGCCCGAACTGGAAAGAGATCGGGAACATGCTGCGCCTGGGCCTGCCGATCGGCGTGACGCATTTCGCCGAGGTCAGCGCATTCGGCATCGTCAGCCTGCTCGTGGCGCGCTTCGGCGTCATCGAAGTGTCGGCGCACCAGATTGCGCTGAATTTCGTCTCCCTCGTGTTCATGGTGCCGCTCAGCTTCGGCATCGGCGCCCTCACCCGCGTCGGCCAGGCGATGGGCGAAGGCAATCCGGTGCGCGCCCGCTTCGTCGCATGGGTCGGCACGGGCATGTGCATCGCGTTCGGCCTGTTGTCCGCCATCTGCATCGCCGTGTTCCGCTGGCAGATCGCCGCGCTGTACACGTCGGACGCGGCCGTGCAGGCCACGTGCGTGATGCTGCTGCTGTTCGCCGCGCTGTTCCAGCTGTCCGATGCGACCCAGGTCGCGGCGGCGTCCGCCATCCGGGGCTACAAGGTGACGCGCTCGCCGATGGTGATCCAGATGATCGCATTCTGGGGCGTCGCCCTGCCCGTCGGCTGGATCCTCGGCCTCGCGCCGGACTGGTTCCCCTGGTCGCCGGGCAAGCCGATGGCGGCTACCGGCTTCTGGATCGGCCTCGTGCTGGGCCTGACCGTCGCGGCCGTGCTGCTGGCGTGGTCGCTGAACCAGCTGTCCAGACTGCGCATCCGTGACGTAGCCCATGCGCCCGTGGCCGAAGCCCGCTGACAAAATTCGGGGTCAGAGCACTTTTTGGTGCACGCTCTTTCGAGCAAGTTCTTCCGGATTATCGATAGCGGCTACTTCACCCGCGCCGCGATATTACGTACTGTCGTTGAAACTCATTGACATCAGGACATTGATCAGAAATGTGCTCTGACCCCGAACTGCACTGACGGGTGATGCCGTCCGCCATCGTTCGCTTCCAACAGGCAAAAAAAAGCCGATGGACGGGGGATCCATCGGCGTAACCCTAGGAGAGAGTTTCATCCTATGTCGGCGTTGGGCGCCGACGTAAGGATCATAGTCCATGGGATCGATTGCAAACATTACGATCCATCCATCTTTGACAATCTGCGCCTCGCCCGGCCGATGCGTCCCGGGTCGATGTCATTACAGCTTTTCGGGGGCGACTCTGGTATCGTTCCGCCGTTGTACTCATCCCTAAAATCAATATCCAAGAGATAACATGCGACTTCTTCTCTGCCTTTTGGCCGCATTGTCGGTCGTTCCCGCATCGGCGGAACGGCTGACGCTGGACCGTATCCACGCCGACCCGGCGTTGTCCGGTCCAGGCGTCCGCAGCCTGCGCGTCTCGCCCGACGGCGACCGCGTGACCTTCCTGCGCGGACGCACCGACAACCAGTTCCAGCTGGACTTGTGGGAATTCAACATGAAGGACAAGACCACGCACCGCCTGGTCGACTCCAAACGGTTGGTCCCCAACGAAAACCTGTCGCTGGAAGAAAAGGCAAGGCGCGAGCGCGCCCGCACGGCCAGCCTCTCCGGCATCCTGAGCTATAGCTGGTCGCCGGACGGCAGGCAGTTGCTGGTGCCMATCGCGGGCGACCTGTACCTCGTCGACGTCAACCAGCCGGACAGCGCGCGCAAGGTCGCGTCGGGCAACGTGCTCGATCCGAAGATTTCGCCGCAGGGCCGCTACGTCTCGTACGTGYGCGACCAGAACCTGTACGTCATCGACCTGACGACGGGCCAGGAACGCCAGCTGACGACGGACGGCAAGGATACCGTGCACAATGGCGAAGCGGAATTCGTCGCGCAGGAAGAGATGGACCAGCACACGGGCTATTACTGGGCGCCGGACGATTCCGCCATCGCCTACCGCCGCTACGACGAGGCCCAGGTGCCCGTCGCGCGCCGCTTCGAGATCTTTGCCGACCGCACGGAAGTCATCGACCAGCGCTACCCCGCCGCGGGCGCGAAGAACGTGCAGATCGCCCTGATGGTGGTGAACCCGGCGACCGGCGCGCAGAAGCAGGTCGACCTCGGCCCGGACCAGGACATTTACCTCGTGCGCGCCGACTGGAGCGCGGACGGCAAGACCCTCGTCTACCAGCGCCAGTCGCGCGACCAGAAGCGACTCGACCTCGTCGCCGTCGATGCGGCATCGCTGGCCCAGCGTCCATTGCTGACCGAGACCTCGAAGACCTGGGTCAGCATCCACGACGACCTGCGCTTCCTCGGCCGCCGGAAAGCGTTCATCTGGGCGTCCGAGCGCAGCGGCCGCAAGCACCTGTATCTGTACGACCTGTCCGGCAAGCTGCTGCACCCGATCTCGAGCGGTGAATGGGGCGTCGACAACATCCTCGCCGTCGACGAGCAGGCCGGCAAGGTCTATGTCGCGTCGAACATGGATGCCGTCATCGACAAGCAGACCTATGCGCTGAACCTGGACGGCAGCAACGCCGGCAAACCGGTCCGCCTGACGAAGCAGGACGGCTGGCACGAGGATGTGTTCTCCCGCAACGGCAAGATCTTCGTGGACACGTTCTCCGACCCGGACACGCCGCCGCAGGTGTCGATCCGTCGCGCCGACGGCACCATGGTCGAGTGGATCGAGCATAACGACCTGAACGCCCAGCACCCGTACGCCCACTACGTGAAAGACCACCTGCCGACGGAATACGGCACGATCCAGGCGCACGATGGCCAGGCGCTGTACTACTCGATGATCAAACCGGCCGGCTTCGACGCATCGAAGCGCTACCCGGTGTTCGTGTTCACGTATGGCGGCCCGCACTCGCAGCGCGTGACGCGCCAGTGGGGCAACCTGTTCAACCAGTACATGGCGCAGCAGGGCTTCGTCGTGTTCGTGCTGGACAACCGCGGCTCGTCGCGCCGTGAGCGTGCGTTCACGGACGTCATCTACGGCAACCTCGGCGCGCATGAAGTCGAGGACCAGCTGACCGGCATCGACTGGCTCGCCAGGCAGAGCTTCGTCGATCCGCAGCGCGTGGGCGTGTTCGGCTGGAGCTATGGCGGCTTCATGACCCTGCGCCTGCTGGAAGCGGGCTCAAGCAAGATCGCGATGGGCGTGGCGGTGGCACCCGTGACGGACTGGTCGCTGTACGATACGCATTACACGGAGCAATTCGTGGGCGCGACGCCGCAATCCGACCCGGCCGCCTACGAGCGCAGTGGCGTGTTCACGCACCTGGACGGCCTGAAATCGCCGCTGCTGCTGGTGCACGGCATGGCGGACGACAACGTGCTGTTCACCAACACGACGCGCCTGATCGATGCGCTCGTCAACCGCAACGTGCGCTTCGAGCTGATGACATATCCGGGGGCCAAGCACGGCATCTCGTCGCGTGCGGGGCAGCGGCATGTGTATGGCCTGATCGAAACGTTCTTCAAGAAGAACCTGGGCGGGACCGAGCCCAAATAATCCGCTCGGTCTACGCATGCATTTGGTGGGCACGCGCGCGACGGCGAACCTTCTCGATAGCAGATTCCGCCGGCGCTCACCATCGTCATGCAGCTCGTGTTCGGCAGCCTGTTCAGCTTTGCCGGGATCGCGCTGGCGACGCCGTTGACGGCGGCGTTGATGGTGCTCGTCGATAAGCTGTATGTGAAAGATATTCTCGGGGACAGGCCRGCGTCGGGTTGAGCGCCAACGTGAAAACAGCCGCGCGCGGCGGCTGTTTTCACTGTAGACAAAAACCTAAGGAATCAGCGATTGCCCTTGTTGATGGCATCCCGCAGATCGCCGGCCTTTTCCTGCACCTTGCCTTCGACCTGCTTCGACAGGCCCTTGGCCTGCTGTTCGCTGCTGCCGGTAACCTTGCCGACTTCCTCCTGAACCTTACCGCCGATGTCCTTGGCCTTGCCTTTGATTTGGTCGTCGTTCATGTCGGAATCCTCCTTGGTGAATGAAACCGTTCGCAGAATCGAACGGGATGCATTCAGGTTAATGGGATGTCGGCCCTCATTCTGTACGCAAACTAACAAATCCCTGTCATCCGGACATCATGCCGGCTTGCGCCAGACGCTGGCCAGCCACGGCTGCTGGTCGCGCGGCAACCCTTCCGGCCGATAGTAATGATGCAGCGGCAAAAATCCTGCCGCGACGACATAGCGTTCCCAGGCCGGGTAATCGTGGAAGCAGCCGTAGCGCGGACCGTTCCAGCCCTCTTCGTTATGGCCGCGCGGATTCGAGCTGAACAGCACGCCACCCGGCTTCAGCGTGGCGTGGAGCTGGTCCAGCACTTTCGGCAGCAGGTCGCGCGGCACGTGGAACAGCGATGCGTTCGCGAAGACGCCGTCGAACACCGCGTCCGGCAGGTGCAGGTCGATGAAGTTCTGCTGCCACACCTCGCAGCCGCTGTACTCCCGCGCCATCGCCACGAACTGCTCGCTGCCGTCCAGGCCGATGGCATGGTGGCCGAGCGAGGTGAACGTCTTCAGGTCGCGGCCGGGGCCGCAGCCGAAGTCGAGGATCGTGTACGGCGCCGGCGCCTCGATGGCCGTCAACAGCGCGGCGATGTTCTGGCTGACGTCGTGGTCGATGGTGCCGGCAAAGAAGCGGCGCGCGTTGTCGTCGTAGTGGTGCAAGGTGCGCCGGGTGATGTCTTCGTAGTCGTCTTCGATCATGTCGGGAAAATGCGCGTGATGAAGATGATGATGGTGGACGATACGCCTGTTGATGTCGAGATAGTGATGTCTCATCGGCAAAAACCTCGGAGCACGTCGAAAAACCTGCTACGCGTTGCACTGGCGTCCTGCGATGCTCGCTGTACTCCAGTACAGCTGCGCTTCTCGGACGCCATTGCGGCCGCTCGCGACGGTTTTTCGAGGCGCCCCTACAATGAAAGATGCCCGGGCCATTCTAGTCCGGGCATCCGTCAAGGCGGCGCAACTTACCCGCAAGACATAATCGGTGCCGTCACCAGACGCGCACGCGCTCCTCCGGTGGCAGATACAACGCCTGACCCGGCTGCACGTCGAACGCCTGGTACCACGCGTCCAGGTTGCGCACGGTGGCGGTGCGGTATCTGGGCGGCGCGTGGCCGTCCGTCAGGATGCCGCGCCGCTCGGACGCCTCGCGCGCCTTCGTGCGCCAGCTCTGCGCGTAGCCGGTGAAGAATTCGCGGTCGCTGGCTGCCGTCGCCTTGTTGCCGGCAGCGGCGCGGTAGGCATCGTATGACGCCTCCAGGCCGGCCAGGTCGGCCAGGTTTTCGGATAGCGTCAACTGGCCGTTCACGGCGAGGTCCGGGAACGGTTTATAGGTGTCGTACTGCTCGACGAGCTTTTGCGACGCGGCCTTGAAATGTTCCATGTCTTCCTTCGTCCACCAGTCGCGCAGACGGCCCTGGGCGTCGAACTGTGCGCCCTGGTCGTCGAAGCTGTGGCTGATCTCGTGCCCGATGATGGCGCCGATCGCGCCATAGTTGACGGCATCCGGCGCCTTCGGATCGAAGAACGGCGGTTGCAGGATCGCGGCCGGGAAGTTCAGCGCATTCTGCAACGGCAGGTTGACGGCGTTGACGAGTTGCGGCGGCATCGACCATTCGGTGCGATCAGGTTTCGCGTGCAGTTTCGCCAGTTCCTGGTCCGTGTGGAATGCCTCGGCACGCAGCGCGTTGCCGAACGCATCCTTGGCATCGACTTTCAGGCCGGCATAGGATTTCCACTTGTCCGGATAGCCGACACCCACGTACAGCGTCTTCAGCTTTTCCTTTGCCTGGGCGCGGGTCGCGGGGGCCATCCAGTCGAGCTTGTCGATGCGCTTGCCGAACGCCGTCACGATGTTGCCGACCATGCGCTGCAGCTGCGCCTTGTTCGCGGCCGGGAAGGTCTTCTCGACATACAGTTTGCCGACGGCATCGTCCATCGCTTCGTTGGTGGCGCCCAGCGCGCGCTTCCACCGTGCGGCTTGCTGCGGCGTACCGGACAGCGCCTTGCCGTAGAACGCGAAGCGCTGCTCGACGAACGCTTTCGGCAGCACGTTCGCCATCCGGTTGATCGTGTGGAACGCAAGGTAGTCCTTCCACGTGGCCAGGTCGACCTTGTCGACGAGCGCCGCCTCGCCCTTCACGGTGGACGGATGCCAGACGATGAACTTGTCCTGGTCACCCAAGCGCGCGGCCTTGAAGAAAGCGTCCCAGTCCAGGCCCGGCGCATTGGCCGCGAAATCCTTGCGGGTCCACGTATTGTCGGCCTTCAGCACGTCGGCCGAGTCGGCGCGGGTGCCGTGGCTGTTGGCGATGTCGACCTCGAGCGCGAACACCTTCGCGGCGCGGGCGTCGGCGTCCGCATCCGTCGTCGTCTCATTTGCCACATGTTCGGCGAGCTTGAGCATCGCGGCAATATGTTTCTGGTATTGCGTGCGCAGGCCGGCCATGCGCTCGTTGTTGTCGAGATAATACGCGCGGTCCGGCATGCCCAGGCCGCCCTGCAGGAGATACGGCCAGTTGTGGGCGGGATCGTGGAGGCCGGGCGAGATCCACAGGCCGAAAATGTTTTCGGTCGCAAAATGGGTATTGTTCAGCGGATCGACGTCGGCGCGCACGGACGCGCCCAGCGCGCGCGCGAGGCCGGCCTTGTCCTTGATGGCGCCGATCTGCGCCAGCAGCGGTTTCAACGGAGCCGTGCCGCGCGCCTCGATCGCGGCCTCGTCCATGTAGGCATCGAAGTAACAGGCGACCTTGCGCGCTTCCGGGCCGGCCTTGCGGTCGTCGTCCACGCTGTCGATCAGCTTGACGATGCGTTCATTGGTGTTTTCCGCCAGGCTGTCCATCGCGCCCCAGCGGCTGCGGTCCTCGGGGATATTCGTTTTGGCAAGCCAGTCCTTGTTGGCCCAGGCAAAGAAATCGTCTCCCGGACGCAGTGCGGCCTGGGCGGTCCCGGCCGTCGCGGCCGCGGGCGGGGTCTGCCCGGATGCTTGCGCGCTCGCGGTAACGAGTGCGGTGCCGCACACCATCGACGCGATGGCGGCCCTGATCGGAGTCCAGCGGATGTTCATATTGTCCCTTTATTCACAGGTTGGTCTCGTTGAGCACTATAACGCGCCATGGCGGCTGGCCTCCCACGATTGCGACAGGATGCATATCGGGCCGCCGGGTTGCCGGAATCGCCACCTGGCGTGCACCCTACTAAAAAAATTCAAAAAAATCTCAAGACAACCCTAAAGTTCCCGAAACCGCTGCCGTTAAAGGCAGACAACCGGTAATTCGACCCAAAAACACGATGTGGAGCGCAGACATGACGTCCAACGAAGTCCTCGCAATGTACGAAAACATCGCCGCCCTGAGCAGCCGCATGGCTGTGGCCGCGCGCGAAGGGGATTGGGACGGCCTGGCTCGCCTGGAAAGCCAGTGTGCGCTGCAGGCAAGCGCGGCGAAAAGCGGCGTGCCCCCGCTGGCCGGCGTGGAGCGCAAGCGCAAGATCGACCTGCTCAAGCAGATCATGGCCAACGACCGCGCCGTGCGCGACATCACCGAGCCCTGGATGGGCCAGCTGGACCGCGCGCTGAGCCCGGCGCACTGATTCCGCCGCCGGCGCAGCCGACTACAGCATGAAGCCCCTGCATGGGGCTTTTTTGCTTTTCGGGTAAGTTCAAGGAATGTATCAGCGGCGAAGAGCGCCAGGCGGCCTTGGCAAGCATACTAGCTGCCGGAGGTGCGATCACGACGTAATGCAAGCAGATCGTGATCGCGGCGGGCGAGCGGGCGGAGAGAGCTATCTGGAGGTCAATGCGGCTTGCCGTTGTCGCCGTCGAGTTCCGCGACAACCGGTGCAGCAGGCTGCGCCATCGGCAATCCTTGTGCACGCAAGTCCCCGATCAGGCTGTCCACGATGGCGGCCGCGGCGTCCGCGAGCGCCGCCGCGCTTTCCTTCGGCTTGTCGATAATCAGGTCGAAATTGGGGTACCGGGCCTTCGGTTTGGTGAAATGCCAGCCTTCCGCCTTGAGTTCCCACCCGGTGACATGGTAGCCGCGGTAGAGCGGTTTCTCCCGATCGGTTCCGAGAACGTTGACGATCACGGAAAGCGTAGGCAGATAATCGTTACCGTAACCGCCTGCCAGTCCCGTTGCGACGAAACCGAGCACTGTCGGGGAGAGCACGACGACGGCGTCAGCATTCGACTTGATGTCCTTGAATTCCAGCGCGTCCTTGCCATCGACCCGCTTCCACGGCTGGTCTTCGACATACGCTTTGTAGCCGGCCGCATTCAGGCGTTCGGCCACAAGCCGGGACAATTCCGCGCACACGGCAACTTTGTTGTCGTTATACAGTTGCGTCAATTTTTGCTGCTTCGCATTCATGTCGGCAGCGGCCATCGCGCCACCGATCAAGCCCAGCGCCATGCCCGGATGGCCGAAATTCATGACCGAATATTGCGCCGGCTCCGGCGTCCGAACGACAGCGATCGTTTTGACCTTGGTCATCGCGGCGGGCGCCAAGTCGATCTTGGGGACAGGCCCAGCACAGCCAGTCAAGACCAAGATCAAGCAAGTAACCGAAAACCAGTTGCGCAAAGTGTGCAGCATGCATCCCCCTGTTATTAATTGTCTTTACAGTATCACAACAAGTGATACAAACTGTCAAGTAAGTGCCAATGGCAGACGCCGAACTTTTCTGTCCTCCGCCGACTAATATGCACATCAGAAAATTTGTACGTTGGACGTTCTTGCTTGCGTTACTGGCTTCATCCGAGAGCTTGTGCCAGGCTTTTTCTTCATCAGCACAAAACAAAAACCCGCGCAGCGACAAAAGTCGTTTACGCGGGTTTGATGGCAGCCCGTGAACTACGTGCCACCTGAATCGGGAGAGCGATCGCCAGGCATCCCCTGGCGTCGCCTCTTGCCGGTTGCCTCCGGCGTCCACCTGCCACTGTCGGCAAGCGAACCGCTTCCGGGTACAGGCGCTTCATCAGCGATCGTCCGGACCCGCGCCACGCTATCGGTGGTGGCTGCGGCGGACCCTGATCCGTTGCCTGATCTTCTGATCTTGTGATCAAAACATCATCGAAACTCAGTATAACGCAAAATCGGAACTTGTGTAGACGAGTCGCGTGCTAAATTTTGAACGTTGGCAAAATCACTCCAAAGTCGGCTCTTCCGGCTGTGGCGCGCGGGTCCGTGCCGCGAACCTGGCCTTCAGTTTCTCGAGCACGCCGGGCGTATCGATGGCTTCCGGATCGTCGCCGCCCGCCCTGCGCCGCCGGACGACCATCGCCCCCGCGCCGCCCAGCGCGAGCAGGCCGATGGCACCGCCGATCCAGCCCCACGGCAGACCGTCCTCCGGCGGCGGCGGCTTCGGCTTGTGCGGTACGAGCGGCTTGATCGAATGGATGGGGCGCGGGCCGGCCGGGACGACGGGCTTCGGCGCCTCGGCGACGGGCTTCTCCCCACTTTCTTTCGCCGCATCGGTTTTGGCGGACGCCGGCTTGTCGCCACCTTCTTTCGCTGTAGCGGTTTTGGCGGGCGCCGGCGTGGCGCCACCGTCTTTCGGTACGCCGGCCCTGGCGGATGCCGGCTTGTCGCCGCCTTCTTTCTGCGCACCAGCTTTGGCGGCTGCCGGCGTGGCGCCGCCCTCCTTCGACACGGCGGCCCTGGCCGGCGCCGACTTGCCTGCCGGCCCGGTCGCTACCACGGGCGCACCCAGCGTCGCCTGCAGTTTCTTCATCCGGTCCTCGACCTGGCTGAGCCGGGCGCGCAACTCGTCGTTCTTCGCGCCCAGCGCCGCGCAGGCCTGGACCTCCCCGGCCGGGCGCACGCAGGCTTGCGGATGGGCGTCCGGCGCCGCGACGGGCGGCACCGGGGCTTTTGCCGCGGGTGCGG
>NZ_JBFUDR010000150.1:0-14703 GCF_056404615.1 Massilia sp. P2_C2
GGCCGTGCCTCAGCCGGCCGCGCCTCAGCCGGCCACGCCTCAGCCGGCCGCGCCCAGCTCCAGCGTCATCCGGGCCTGCCAGGGCATTGCCTGCACGGATGCGGCCGGCAAAACGTTCAACGGCAGCGGCAATGCCGGCGTCGACAGCAAAGGCCGCGTGTGCGCCCGCACCGGAACGACGGTGCAGTGTTTTTGATGTCCGCATGGTATTTGCGGCAAATCCCCGCTACAATCCGCAAATTGACGTTTACGTAAACGTTAAGGACGGACTCGGCAGATCGACGACGAAAGGGAGAAAGATGGAAATCCAGAAGAATGTGTTCATCGTGACGGGCGGCGCGTCGGGCCTCGGTGCGGCCACCGCGCGCACGATCGTGGAAGCGGGCGGCAAGGTCGTGCTGGCCGACGTGCAGCAGGAAGCCGGTGCGGCACTGGCCGCCGAACTGGGCGCCGCTGTGGCGCGCTTCGTGAAATGCGACGTGACGTCGGAAGCGGATGGCCTGGCCGTCGTGGCGGCCGCGCGCGAGCTGGGCAGCCTGCGTGGCCTCGTCAACTGCGCCGGCGTCGCACCGGCCATCAAGACGGTCGGCAAGGAGGGCCCGCATCCGCTCGACGCGTTCCAGCGCGCCATCAACATCAATCTCGTCGGCACCTTCAACATGTGCCGCCTCGCCGCGGATGCGATGAGCCGGGAGGACGCGCTCGAGCACGGCGAGCGCGGCGTCATCATCAACACGGCGTCCGTCGCGGCGTTCGACGGCCAGATCGGCCAGGCCGCGTATGGCGCGTCGAAGGCCGGCGTCGCGGGCATGACGCTGCCGATGGCGCGCGACCTGGCGCGCAGCGGCATCCGCGTGATGACGATCGCCCCTGGCATCTTCGAGACCCCGATGCTGATGGGCATGCCGCAGGAGGTGCGCGATTCGCTGGGCAAGATGGTGCCGTTCCCGCCGCGCCTCGGCATGCCGCGCGAGTACGCCCACCTGGCGAAGACGATCATCGAGAACGTCATGTTAAACGGCGAGACGATCCGCCTGGACGGCGCCATTCGCATGCAGCCGAAGTGAAGCGGGCGGCCGGAGCGCTGCGCCGATTTCAGGTAGGATGCTCCGAGGTATCTGACGCGCGGCCGCGGTCGCGCGTTGTTTTTTCCGGAGAATCCATCGATGAAGTCGAAGTTCCTGCCTGTGAAGTTGCTGCCGATCGTGCTGGGCGCCGCGCTTGCCGCGCTGGCCCCGTCCCTCGTATCCCTACCGGTCCACGCGCAGGATGCCTCCGCGCTGCAGCGGTCCCCCGAGGCCGCCAGCGGCTACACGGAAAAGGCCGCCTGGACCGCCCGCAGCTACATGGTGGCGGCGGCCAATCCGCTGGCCGTCGAGGCGGGCTACGAGATGCTGAAGCAGGGCGGCACCGCGATCGACGCCGCGATCGCCACGCAGCTGGTGCTCACGCTCGTCGAGCCGCAATCGTCCGGCATCGGCGGCGGCGCCTTCCTGATGTACTACGACGGCAGGAAGGTGCAGGCCTATGATGGCCGCGAGACGGCGCCGGCCAAGGCAAACGAGCATTTGTTCCAGCATGCCGACGGCACGCCGATGTCGCGTACGGAAGRCATCGTCGGCGGCCGTTCGACGGGCGCACCCGGTGTGCTGCGCATGCTGGCGCTGGCGCACCGCCAGCATGGCAAGCTGGCGTGGAAGACCCTGTTCCAGCCGGCGATCCGGCTGTCCGAGCAGGGCTTCGCCGTGAGCCCGCGCCTGCATGGCCTGCTGGCCGGCGACCCGTACATCCGCAAGGACCCGACGGCGCGCGCCTACTTCTATGCGCCGGACGGCAACCCATGGCCCGTCGGCCACGTCCTGAAGAATCCCGAACTGGCGCGCACCCTGCGCGAACTCGCATCCGGCGGCGCCGACGTGTTCTATACCGGCCGCATCGCGCGCGACATCGAGGCGAAGGTCAAGAGCCATCCGAGCAATCCCGGCCTGCTCACGGCCGCCGACATCGCGGCCTACCGGCCGAAGCTGCGCGAGCCCGTCTGCAACGACTACCGCGCATACACGGTCTGCGGCATGCCGCCGCCATCGTCGGGCGGCATCGCCGTGGCGCAGATGCTCGGCATGTTCGAGACGCGCAACATGGCCGCGCTGGCGCCCGTCAACGGCATCCCGGGCGCCGACGCGGTGCACGTGTTCTCCGAAGTGGGCCGCCTCGCGTACGCCGACCGCGACCGCTACGCCGCCGATACCGACTTCGTTCCGCTGCCCGGCCGCGGCATCCCGGCGCTGCTCGACAAGCGTTACCTGGAGCAGCGCGCGAGCCTGGTCGGGCAGCGCTCGATGGGCAAGGCCCAGGCCGGCCATCCGCCCGGTGTCGAGATGGCCTGGAACTGGGGCCTGGACAATTCGATCGAGGCGCATTCGACGTCGCACGTCGTCGCCGTCGATCCGTACGGCGCCGGGCTGTCGATGACGACGAGCGTCGAGGACGCGTTCGGCTCGCGCCAAATGGTCGACGGCTTCATCCTGAACAACCAGCTGACGGACTTTTCGTTCGACTCGCGCGATGCGACCGGCCCGGTCGCCAACCGCGTCGAGCCCGGCAAGCGCCCGCGCAGCGCCATGAGCCCGACGATCGTCTTTGACAAAAAGTCGGGCCGTTTCGTCGAAGCCGTCGGTTCGCCGGGTGGTCCGTTGATCATCAATTACGTCGCCAAGGTCCTCGTCGGCACGCTCGACTGGGGCCTCGACATGCAGCAGGCCATCGACTTGCCCAATTTCGGCAGCCGCAACGGCCCGACCGAACTGGAAGCGGGACGGTTTCCGGCGTCCGAAATCGAGGCACTCATGGAGCGCGGTCATTCGGTGCGCATCGGCGAGCAGACGTCCGGCCTGCAGGGCATCGCCCGGATGGAAATCCATGGCGTACCGTTATGGTTCGGCGGCGCCGACCCGAGACGGGAAGGTGTGGCAAAAGGTGACTAAAAGTCGATTTTTGCGTTGACTGAGAAATAATTATTCCACTCAAAGTCGGCAGAGTTTGTTAATCTTGCCGTGTGGACATTGAACGTAAAACGGGGCTCATCCTCAGCGGTGGCGGCGCGCGCGCGGCCTACCAGGCTGGGGTCTTGCAGGCAATCTCCCGCATCCTGGGGGACGCGGGGTGGCCTGCTGCGCGCAATCCGTTCGCGATCATCTGCGGCACGTCGGCCGGCGCCCTCAACGCCGCCGGCCTGGCCTGCCGCGCCGACGATTTCGGCGACGCCGTCGAGCAACTGGCCGACGTCTGGGAAAGCATCGAGGTCGCGCAGGTGTACCGCGCGGATTCGCTCGGCGTGCTGCGTTCGGGCGCGCGCTGGCTGTCGATGCTGTCGTTCGGCTGGATGCTGCGCAGGCTGCACGCGTCGCCGCAGATGTCCCTGCTCGACAACACGCCGCTGTGCGGCCTGCTGCACCGCATGCTCGACCTGCCCCGGCTGGACAAGGCGCTCACGAGCGGTTGCCTGGATGCGTTCGCCGTCACCGCGTCGTCGTACAGCGGCGGCCAGCACGTGACGTTCTACCAGAGCGAGCGCGAAATCCTGCCGTGGCGGCGCCACCAGCGCGTCGCGCTCGCGGGGCAGATCGGCGTCGACCACCTGCTGGCGTCGAGCGCGCTGCCGTTCATCTTTCCGGCAGTGCCGCTGTACCTGGACGGCCACCTGGAATTCTGCGGCGACGGCTCGATGCGCCAGCTGGCGCCGATCGCGCCGGCGATCCACCTGGGCGCGCGCCGCGTACTGGTCGTGGGGGCGGGACGCATGAACGAGACCGTGCGCTACCTGCCGGAACACGTGCGCTATCCGAGCCTGGCGCAGATCGCGGGCCACGCGCTGTCGTCGATCTTCCTCGACAGCCTCGCAATGGACATCGAGCGCCTGCAGCGCATCAACGAGACCCTCACGATGCTGCCGGAGGAAGCGATGGCGAAGACGCCGCTGCGCCACGTCGAGCTGCTGGCGATCGTGCCGTCGGAGCGCCTGGACGACGTGGCTGCGCGCCACACGCACAACCTGCCGGCCCCCGTGCGTACGCTGCTCGGGGGGATCGGCGCGACCGAGCGGCGCGGCGCCGCGCTCGCGTCCTATCTGCTGTTCGAAGGGGCGTACACCCGTGAACTGATGGCGCTGGGCCAGCGCGACACCTATGCCCGGCGCAACGACGTACTGGAGTTTTTCGAAGCATGAAACGATGGCCCCTGCTGCTGATTGCGCTCCTGGCGCTGCCGATGATCCTGCTGTGGTCAGGGTGCGCCCAGGCCACGCCGACGCCGACCCTGCGCTTCGAGCACCTGTCGGTGGACGATGGCCTGGCGCAGGAGTCCGTGCTGTCCATCGTCCAGGACCCGGACGGCTTCATGTGGTTCGGCACGCAGTCCGGCCTGTCGCGCTACGACGGCTACCGCTTCACGAATTTCCGTAACGTCGTCGGCGATACGAAGACGCTCGTCAACAACTGGGTGCGCGTGCTGTACGTGGACCGCAAGGGCCGGCTGTGGATCGGTACGGACGGCGGCCTCGATCGCTACGAGCCGGCCACCGGCACGTTCACCCACTTCCTGCCGGACGAGCCGGCCAAGCGGGGCAACGGCAACCGCCACATCCGCGCCATCCTGGACGACGGCAAGGAGGGTCTGTGGCTGGCGACGGCCGACGGCCTGCAGCACTTCGACATCGCCACCGGCCGCTTCCAGACCTGGCACCACGTGCCGGGCGTGCCCGACAGCCTGGCGTCCGACAAGCTCACGGCGCTCGCGCGCGGGCGCGACGGCCGGCTGTGGATCGGCACCGCGTCCGGCCTGGACAGCCTCGATTCGCAGCACATGCATTTCCGCCACCACCCGTCGCCGCGCGGCGGCAAGTACGACTTCGTGCAGGCACTGATGGTCGATGCCGGCCAGGGACTGTGGGTCGGCAGCATGGGCGGCCTGGAGCGCCTGCTGCTCGGCCAGACGGGCGAGATGCGCACGTTCGGCCCGGAGGAGGGCATCGCGCCCGGCGAGATCAGCGTGCTGTACGAGGATGCCGAGCGCCAGGTCTGGGTCGGCTCGCACGACCGCGGCCTGTACCGCTGGCTGCCCGCGCAGGGCCGGTTCGAACGCCATCCGCACCGCATCACGGACGGCTACAGCGTCAGCGACAACCAGGTCACGGCGCTGTACGGCGACCGCGTGGGCACGTTCTGGGTCGGCACGTGGTACGGCGGCGTGTCGCGCGCGGACATGGGCAGCGGCGGCTTCGCGCGCATCGTGCGCGGCGACGACACGCCGATCGCGCTGGAAGACAATAAGGTGCGCGGCATCGCCGCCGACGGCACCGGCAAGCTGTGGCTCGGGACGAACGGCGGCCTGCACCTGTTCGATCCGGTGACGGGCGACGACCGCGCCTGGCGCCTGGCGCCCGTCGAGGCGGGAATCTCCGGCGACGCGATGGCGACGTCGGTGGCGCTCGGCCGCGACGGCAGCGTGTGGCTCGGCACGCGCAACGGCCTGGCGCACTTCGATCCGAAGACGCAGCACATGACGCGGCGCGTGCTGTCCCAGGACGACGTCGACGCCAACTACGTGCGCAACGTGCACGTCACGCGCGACGGCACCGTCTGGGTCGCGAGCCGCGGCGGCCTGCACCGCATCGACCCCAACGGCAAGCTGACGACGTACCAGCACGACCCGGCCGTGGGCGCGAGCCTGGCCGACAACATCGTGCGCCCGATGCTGGAAGACCGCCACGGCCGGTTCTGGGTCGGCACGTTCGACGGCCTCGACCTGCTCGATCGCGCGACCGGCAAGTTCCGCCACTTCCGCCACGATCCCGACGACCCGACCAGCCTCTCGCACGACGAGGTGCACTACCTGCTGGAAGACCGCAAGGGCGACCTGTGGGTGGGCACGGCCGTGGGCCTGAACCGCATGGTGTTCAGCGCCGACGGCACGCCGCACTTCCAGCGCTACACGGTGCGCGACGGCATGGCGGACGACGTCGTGGCCGCGATGCAGGAAGACCTCGACGGCTTCATCTGGGTGTCGAGCTCCAGCGGCCTGCACCGCCTCGACCCGGCCAGCGGCGCCTGGCGCAACTACAATTCGACGGACGGCACGATCGAGGGCGCCTATTTCGACGCCTCCGCGCTGCGCGTGGGCGACGGCACGCTTTACTTCGGCGGCAACAACGGCATTACGGCGTTCAATCCGCGCGCGCTGCACGACAACCTGATCGCGCCGCGCGCCGTCATCACGGGCCTGCAGATCTTCGGCCAGCCGTGGCAGGACGTGCGCCCGGGCATGCTGCCGGGCCCGATCGAACGCCTGTCCGGCATCACCCTGACGCCGCAGGACTCCGTATTTTCGCTGGAATTCTCGGCGCTGCACTTCGCGGCGCCGGGCCGCAACCGCTTCGCCTACCGCCTCRTCGGCTTCGACCAGGACTGGATCGGCGTCGACGCCGGCAAGCGCTTCGCCACCTACACGAACCTCGACCCGGGCAACTACACGTTCCAGGTGCGCGCGGCCAACAAGGATGGCGTCTGGAGCGACGCGGCCGCGACGCTGGAAGTGACGGTGCTGCCGCCGTACTGGAAGACCTGGTGGTTCCGCACGGTGGCCGTGCTGATCGTCCTTGGCTGCGGCTACGGCGCCTACCGCATCCGTGTGGACGTGCTGCGCCGCCAGAAGGCGATGCTGGAGTACCAGGTGAGCGCGCGCACGGAACGCATCGAGCAGCAGAACCGCCTGCTGGAACGCCAGACCGAGGAATTGCGCGAGCAGGAACGCCAGGTGCGGCGCCGCACGAACGAGCTGGCGCGCGCCAACGACGCGCTGCAGGAAAACGAGGAAAGGCTGTACCAGGCCAAGCAGCGCGCCGAGGACGCCACGCGCCAGAAATCCGAATTCCTCGCCAACATGAGCCACGAGATGCGCACGCCGCTGGCCGGCGTGATCGGCATGCTCGGCTTCGCGCTGCGCGACGCGGGCCTGGGGGAATCCACGCGCGAGCAGATCCTGCGCGGACAGGCCAATGCGCAGTCGCTGCTGGCGATCATCAACGACCTGCTCGATTTCTCCAAGATCGAGGCGGGCAAGCTCACGATCGAGAACATCGACTTCGCTCTCGACGAGACCATCGGGCACGTGGTCAAGCTGTTCGAGGAACAGGCCGGCGTGCACAGCGTCGGCTTCGCCGTGCACCTCGACCCCGACCTGCCGCGCTTCGTCGTGGGCGATCCGACGCGGCTGCGCCAGATCCTCGTCAACCTGGTCGGCAACGCCTTCAAGTTCACGGAAAGCGGGACCGTCACCGTGCGCGTCGAGCGCCGCCCCGAAGACCAGCACGACGGCGCCGGCCGCAACATGATCCGCTTCTCCGTGCAGGACACGGGCATCGGCATCGCCGCGGACGCGTTGCCGCGCCTGTTCCAGAAATTCGAGCAGGCCGACGCGACGACGACGCGGCGCTATGGCGGCACGGGGCTGGGCCTGGCGATCTGCCGCCAGCTCGTCGAACTGATGGGCGGTACGATCGGCGCGGCCAGCACGCCGGGCGTGGGCTCCACGTTCACGTTCGTGCTGCCGCTGGTGGATGGCGCGCCGCCGCCGCTCGTTTCCGACCAGCCGCGCGCGCCGCACACGCACCGCCTGCGCGTGCTGTGCGCGGAAGACTATCCCACCAACCAGATCATCGTGCGCATGATGCTGGAAGAACTCGGCCACCAGGTGGACGTCGTCGAGAACGGGCTGCTGGCCGTCGCCGCCTGCGCACGCACGCGCTACGACCTGATCCTGATGGACGGCCGCATGCCCGAGATGGACGGCGCCTCGGCCACCCGGCTGATCCGCGCCGGCGGCCCGCTGGCGGCACCCGTGCTCGACCAGCACCTGATGATCGTCGCGCTCACGGCCAACGTCAGCGAGGAAGACCGTACGCGCTACCTGGCCTGCGGCATGGATGCCTTCATCACCAAGCCGATCGACGACGCCCAGCTGCATTTCCACATCACGCGCGCCATCGAGCGCCAGCTGCAGCGCGGCATCGTGCTGCCCCCGATGCCGGCGCCGTCCGCGCGTACGCCGTCCACGGCGGAACTGGACGCCATGTTCGGCGTGCCCGCCGACGAGCCGCCGCCGCCGCCGGTGACGAGCCCGCGCGGGACCGAGTTGAAGGAGCGGCTGCGCAGCGCGTTCCTGGCCGACCTGCCGCGCCGTCGCGCCGAACTGGATGCGGCACTGACGGCGGGCGACCACGACACGGCCGGCCGCGTCCTGCACGGCATGAAGGGCAGCGCCGGCTACCTGGGCGAATCGGGCCTGCGCGAGCTGTGCGCGGAACTGGAGACGCTGGCCGACGCCGGCGAGATGGACGCCTTGCGCGCCGGCGTGCCGCGCCTTCTGGACCTGCTGGCCCGCTTCGAAGCGCAACCGGCCTGAATCGTGCGCATGTCAATATCTGTATAATTGCCATTTAACAATTATCACACGTGGGACGCGAATGAAGGTTTTGATAGTCGACGATGACGTGGTGTCGCGCATGATGCTCATGCACATGATCGACAGCACGGCGACCGGCACGTTCGACGTGCTGGAAGCGGAGGATGGAGAGGAAGCGTGGGCGCGGCTGACCGGCGGCGCCGATCCGGCGATCCTGTTCTGCGACCTGCGCATGCCGCGCCTGTCCGGGATGGAATTGCTGGCGCGCGTGAAGGCCGACGAGCGCTTCGCCGGCCTGCCGTTCGTCCTCGTATCGGCGGCCGGCGACGGCGCCACGATGGAGCAAGCCCTCGGCCTGGGCGCGGCCGGCTATATCGTCAAGCCATTCGACGGCGACCGCGTGGCCCATCACCTGGAGCGCCTGATGCAGGGTGCCGACGAACCGCCCGCGGCCACGCTGCGCCGCCTCGGCATCGACGCCTCGCGCCTGCTGCTGTATCTCGGCGGCCTGCAGCGCCAGCTGGTCAGCGCCGGCACGGACCTGGCGCAATTGCTGGCCGCGCGCCAGCTGGACGTCGCGCGCGCCCACCTCACGCGCCTGATCGAAGGGTGCCGCACCTTGGGCCTGCATGGCGCCGCGGCCGGCTTCGACGCCTTGCGCTCGGCGCCGGACGATGCGCGTCTCGCGCGCGAGCTGGAAGCGGCGCAGCGCGCCGTGCAGCGCCAGACGGATGCTACGCGGCAATTGACGATGTGATTCCGGCTGGAAATTGCAAAAAAATGTAGTAAATCACCCCTCCGCATGGCTACCGAATCCGGCATACTGATCCTTTGCCGTAGCCGGCATGCATCATCCCAAGGCAGAACGGCAAACGAACGGTAGGGTGGACGGCAAAGCCGTCCACCCTACGGCGTCTTTTTTGTCCACGCAGGGACCGCGCCAAGCGCGCGCCGTCCGTTTGGTGCTTGTCATTAAAATAGTCGACTTTGCACGGCAGCATAGACTGCCGCAAGCAGGCCAATGACCAGGGATTGCATGAGCGAGGACTATGAAGACCACGGTTACACCCAGCCTGACCTTCCTCACCGGCGGCGGCCAGATGGCGGCCCGTATCGCCGGCCACGACTGGCGCGCAACGCCGCTTGGACCCATCGAAGGCTGGCCGGCCGCCCTGCGCACGGCGCTGGGCCTGGCATTGAATTCCCGTTTTCCAACCTTGCTGTGCTGGGGCGGGGAGCTGACCAGTTTCCATAACGACGCCTACACGCCGCTGCTGGGCAACAAGACCGCGCTGGGCCTGCCGTTCCGCACGGTCTGGCCGGAAGTGTGGGACACGGTCGGGCCGATCGCCGCCAAGGCGTATGCGGGCGAGGCCAGCTACGCCGAGGACATGGAGGTAGCGATCGAGCGCCACGGCTACCCCGAACAATGCTGGTTCACGTTCTCGTGCAGCCCCGTGCGCGACGACGACGGCACCGTCGGGGGCATCCTGTGCACGGTGGTCGAGACGACGGGCAAGGTGCGCGCGCTGGCCGCGCTGCGCCGCAAGGAAGAGTCGCTGCGGCGGATGAACGAGGCGCTGACGCACCAGGTCGCGGCGCACGCGAGCGATCGCGACCGCCTGTGGCGCATCTCGCCGGACGTGATGGCCGTGGCGTCGCTGGCGACGGGCCGCTTCCTCACCGTGAACCCGGCGTTCACCGCGTGCTTCGGCTGGAGCGCCGAGGAAGCGACGACGCATCCCTTCATGGAGTTGGTGTACCCGGACGACCGCGACGACGTCCTGCAGAAGATGCAGATCCTGGCCGACGGCACGCCGCTCGTCGGCTACGAGACGCGGGTGCTGCACAAGGACGGTTCGTACCGCTGGGTCTCGTGGACGATCTCGCCGGAAGGCGAACTGCTGTACGGCGTGGCGCGCGACATCACGGCGGAAAAACACCAGGCCGACGCGCTGCGCCAGGCCGAGGAGGCGCTGCGCCAGTCGCAGAAGATGGAAGCCGTGGGCCAGCTGACGGGCGGCCTCGCGCACGACTTCAACAACATGCTGGCCGGCGTGACGGGCCACCTGGAACTGATGAAGCTGCGCCTGCGCATGGGTCAGACCGGCGACTTGCTGACGCGCATCGACGCCGCCCTCGGCGTGACGCAGCGCGCGGCCGCGCTGACGCACCGCCTGCTGGCATTCTCGCGCCGCCAGGCGCTCGACCCGAAGCCGACCAGCGTGAACGTGCTCGTGATGTCGATGACGGACCTGATCGAGCGCGCGGCCGGTCCGGCCATCGCCGTGCGCACGCGCCTGTCGGCCGCGTTGTGGACCACGTTGTGCGACCCGAACCAGCTCGAGAGCGCGCTGCTGAACCTCGCCAACAATGCGCGCGACGCCATGCCGGAAGGCGGCCTGCTCGTCATCGAGACCGAGAACATCACCTTGACCCCGGCCCAGGCGCGTCGCCACGGCGACCTGCGTCCCGGCGAATACGTGCAGGTGAGCGTGCGCGACAACGGCGCCGGCATGGCGCCCGATGTGGTGGCGCGCGCCTTCGACCCGTTCTTCACGACGAAGCCGATGGGGCAGGGCACGGGCCTGGGCCTGTCGATGGTGTACGGCTTCGCGCACCAGTCGGGCGGCAATGTGCGCATCGAATCGCGGCCGGGGCAGGGTACGGAAGTGCGCCTGCTGCTGCCGCGCCACCTCGTGGAGACGCCGCCGGCAGCCGGCCCGGACGTCGAGCCGCCGCTCGAAGCCGGCAGCCGCAAGGGTGTCGTGATGGTGGTCGACGACGAGGAAGACATCCGCGCCGTGATGAGCGAGGTGCTGGAACTGCAGGGCTATACGGTGCTCGTCGCGTGCGACGCGCCGCAGGCGCAGCGCCTCCTGAAGGACACGCGGCCGGACATGCTCGTGACGGACGTCGGCCTGCCGAACGGGATGAATGGCCGCCAGCTGGCCGACCACGTGCGCGTGCACTGGCCGCAACTGCCCGTGCTGATGGTGACCGGCTATGCGGAAAGCACGGTGATGAAGAACGAGAAGCTGCCCGCCCAGATGGAGATCCTGACCAAGCCGTTCGCGCTGAACGCGCTGGTGGACAAGGTCGGCGGCCTGCTCGCCGCCGCCTCATCCGGCGCGGAAGCGGGCCCGGAGACCCGAGAAATGGCCTGAGATGCGTGGCCTGAGATGCGTGGCTTGAAATGTCAGGCGCCATGCGGCGCCAGCGTCTTGCTGAACTGCGATACGCCGTTCAGGTCGATCAATTCCACCGTCAGCGCCTTCGTCGCCGCAGCTATCGTCACCTCGCCGAAGAACTGGTAGCCGGCCAGCGGCGACGCGCCGGCGCCGGGTGGCGCCTTTTGAAAGACGACGGTGGGACCGAAGGTCTTGTCCAGCACGTTCGGTCCGAACGATCCCGCGTTCATCGGGCCCGCGACGAATTCCCAGAACGGCGCGAAATCCGTGAACGCGGCATGCGCCGGGTCGTAGTAATGCGCGGCGCAGTAATGCACGTCGGCCGTGACCCACACGACGTTCGGGATGCCCTTGATGGCCTGCAGCAGGCGTGCGATCTCCAGTTCGCGTCCGCTCGGCACGCCATCATCGCCATTGGCCACGGCTTCCCATTTGTCGTTGCCCTGCGCCGTCGAGCAGGGGGCCGTAGGGAATCTGGCGGTAGACGCGCTGCGTCTCCGGCTGCTTGAACCAGCGCATCGGCGCATATTCGAGGAAGGCGCGTTGGCCCCGTGCCGCCAGCAGGGCCACGTTCCTTTCCGTGTAGCGCGCGTCGCCCGACAAATCCTTCGAGGCGCTGTAGTTGTTGGTCACCTCGTGGTCGTCCCACTGCCAGATCTGCGGCACCTGGGCCGCGAATTTGCGCAGGTTCGCGTCCATGAAGTTATAGGCCTGGCGGCCGCGGTATTCCTTCAGCGTCTCGGCGACCTTGCTCACTTCCTCGGTCACGAGATTGGTCCAGACGGCGCCGTTCTCGGCGGTCACCCTGGCCTGGATCGGAGCGTCGGCATAGATCGTGTCGCCGCTGTGGATGAAGAAGTCCGGATCGCGCCGGCGCATGGCTTCGTAGATCTTCATGCCGCCGAAGTCCGTATTGATGCCCCAGCCCTGGCCGGCGTTGTCGCCGCTCCAGTGGAAGCGCACGTTCTTCGTGCCGTCGGCCGGCGCCGTGCGGAACTGGCCGGTCGCAACCTCGCTCGCGCTGCGGCCATTGTCCGGATCGACGTAGCTGACGCGCACGAACATCGTCTGTCCGGCCGGCAGGTTGGCGAGATCGATGCGCGTGGTGAAATCCGTGGCGTCCGTCGCGGTGGGGCCGACGATCCGGCTGGCGTTGGTGAAGCGGTCCGTCGTGTCGTATTCGACGATCATGACCGCCGGGCGGTCGCTGCGGCTCCAGACGATGGCGCCGTCGGCCCCCACGTCACCGAACTGGATGCCCGACAGCAGTTTCGGGCGTCCGGCGGCGCTGGTGACGACGGCGGGCGCGGCGACGACCGGATCGGACGAACCGCACGCGCCCAGCAGCATGGAACCCGACAGCGAGCCGCCCGTGACGAGGAAGCGGCGGCGTGAAAACGAAGTACTCATGGTCTCTCCCGTGTGAACTCAGCGGGAGTGTAGGAGTACTTTGTTACACGATCATGAAGGGGATTTGACAAGTCATGGCGGTCACGCCGCCAGGCCGGTCCCCGGTTCGCGGTAGCGGTCGAAGTCGTCGGCCGTGACGAGCGCGCCGAATTGCACGGTGCGCGTGGCGATGTCGTGGTAGGCGCCCACGAGGCCCATCTCGCCGCGCGCGATACGCTCGCGCAGGAAGGCGCTGCCGTGGATGATCTCGGCCAGCGAGTTCTCGATGTTCCGGCGCGTCACCTGCTCGAGCAGCGCCTGGCCCGTGGGCGGATGCTGGGCGCCGCACTGGCATTCCTCGACGGCCTTGCGGATCTTGCCCGTGATCGAGCCGACGCTGTGGCCCGTTTCGTTCTGCAACGCGAGGCCGATCGCGCCGCAGCTGGAGTGCCCCTTCACGACGATCAGCTTGGCGCCCAGCTTGTGCGCGATTTCCAGGCTGCCGATGATCTCGCGGCTGATCACGTTGCCGGCGATGCGGACCGTCAGGAGGTCGCCGAGGCCGGCGTCGAAGATGATCTCCGGCGACGTGCGCGAATCGATGCAGTTGACGACGACGGCCATCGGGTGCTGGCCGGACGCGGTCRCCTCGACCTGGTGCAGATRGTATTTCTTCGTCGAGCGACCCGCGCGGAAGCGTTCGTTACCGTCGCGCAGCAGTTGCAGGACGTCCGCCGGGCGCAGTTTTTTCTGCGTATCCTTGTCGAGCGCGGGCATGAACTGGATCGGGTCGCTCAGGTTGTATTCGTCGCGCAGGCCGATGACGTTCAGCCGCACATTGCGCTCCGCCGCCACGACGCGGTAGTCGTCGATGATTTCCAGTACGTCGTTGTCGATGTAGTCCGTGTTGGCCGCGTCGATCAGCACGTTCGCATTCGCCGGGATGTCCCACAGCGCGCTCTTGATCGTCGCCTTGTTCAGGAACGACACCTGGTTCGGCAATTCCATCTTGATGACTTCACCGATGTGCAGGCGATACTGTTCCATCGAAAAGGGATTCCGGAAATTGCTGCGCATCAGGTAGAACAGGCTGGACGCGAGGCCGATCAGCACGCCCGTGAGCAGGTCCGTCAGCACGATGGCGGCCACGGTGACGACGAACGGCACGAATTGCGACCAGCCCTTCCTGTACATGTCGAGGAACAGCGAGACCTTGGCCAGCTTGTAGCCGGTGACGATGAGGATCGCGGCCAGCGCGGCCAGCGGAATCATGTTCAGCGCGGGCGCCAGCACGAGGACGCTGGCCAGCAGCAGCACGCCGTGGATCACGCTCGATGCCTTGGTGCGGTTGTCGTTCTGGACGTTGACGGAACTGCGCACGATGACGGACGTGACGGGCAGGCCGCCCAGCAGGCCGGCGCAGATATTGCCGAGACCCTGGGCGACGAGTTCCCGGTTCGGCGGCGTCTCGCGCTTGTGCGGGTCGACCTTGTCCACCGCTTCGACGTTCAGCAGCGTTTCCAGCGACGCGACGATGGCGATCGTGAAGCCGACGAGCCAGACGTCGTGATTCATGAAATGGGCGAGCTCCGGGAATCGCAGGTAAGAGCCCAGGTTGCCGATATCGACGGGCGGAATATCGACGAGGTGGGCCGGTTCGATACGC
>NZ_JBFUDR010000151.1:0-14529 GCF_056404615.1 Massilia sp. P2_C2
TTGCTGCGCTGCATCGGCAGCGGCCCGATCAGCGGTCTCGACGCCGACACGGGCCGCGTGAAGTGGGCCGAGAACGCCAACCCCGGCTACATGCCGCAGGATCCGACGGAAGAATTCGCCACGGACCTGAACCTGACCGACTGGATGGGCCGCTGGACCAAGGAAGGCGACGACGACCAGGCCGTCCGCTCGATCCTGGGACGCCTGCTGTTCGGCGGCGACGAGGTCAAGAAGTCCGTGCGCGTGCTGTCCGGCGGCGAGAAGGGCCGCATGATGTACGGCAAGCTGATGCTGGGCCGCCACAACGTGCTGCTGCTCGACGAGCCGACGAACCACATGGACATGGAATCGATCGAATCGCTGAACATCGCACTGGATAAGTACGCCGGCACCCTCATCTTCGTGTCGCACGACCGTGAGTTCGTGTCGTCGCTGGCGACCCGCATCCTCGAGATCAAGGAAGACCGCATCATCGACTTCCAGGGTAATTACGAGGATTACCTCAAGAGTCAAGGCCTGGATTGATTTTCGTGACGCAATACGTAATGTCGTGAATTTCGTAGGGTGGGCACGCCGTGCCCACGCGGACGTTGGCGTCATGCGGACGTTAAGCGTGGGCACAGGGTGCCCACCCTACGCCACATAAAGGACTACAATCGGCGGCATCCCGGCTGGTGCCGGCACCGCCCTGCGATCATATTGCTTATGAATACCATTGCCCCCGTTAAAGTCTTCGAATACGACCGCCCGGTCGGCGGCGTCTGTTCCACCGCCGAAGCCTGGGCCCGTACCCCGTCGCCCCTGGAAGTTGCCGAGAAGACCGCGCTGAAGGACCGCATCCGCCGCCTGCTGAAGGAGCGCGAAGCCGTCCTCGTCGCGCACTATTATGTCGATGCCGACCTGCAGGACCTCGCCGAGGAAACGGGAGGTTGTGTCTCCGACTCGTTGGAAATGGCCCGCTTCGGCCGTGACCACCCCGCGAAGACGCTGGTCGTCGCCGGCGTGCGCTTCATGGGCGAGACTGCGAAGATCCTGAGCCCGGAAAAGACGATCCTGATGCCGGACCTGGACGCGACCTGCTCGCTGGACCTGGGCTGCCCAGCCGACGAGTTCGCCGCGTTCTGCGACCAGCACCCGGACCGCACGGTCGTCGTCTACGCGAACACGTCCGCGGCCGTGAAGGCGCGCGCGGACTGGATGGTGACGTCGTCGATCGGCCTGGACATCGTGAAATACCTGCACGACCAGGGCAAGAAGATCCTGTGGGCGCCGGACCGCCACCTGGGTTCGTACATCCAGAAGCAGACCGGTGCCGACATGCTGCTGTGGCAGGGCTCCTGCCTCGTGCACGACGAGTTCAAGGGTGTTGAACTGGACCTGCTGCGCGCCGAGTATCCGCATGCGAAAGTCCTTGTCCACCCGGAATCGCCGGCCAACGTCGTCGCCCAGGCGGACGTCGTCGGCTCGACCACCCAGCTGATCAACGCGGCGCAGACGATGGACGCGACGCACTTCATCGTCGCCACCGACAACGGCATCCTGCACAAGATGCGCATGGCCGCGCCGGGCAAGACGCTGATCGAAGCCCCGACCGCCGGCAACAGCGCCACCTGCAAGAGCTGCGCCCACTGCCCGTGGATGGCCATGAACGGCCTGCAGAACCTGGCCGACGTGCTCGAAGCCACCGATGGCAGGAACGAGATCTTCGTCGACCCGGAAATCGGCAAGCAGGCGAAGCGTTCCATCGACCGCATGCTCGACTTCGCCGCCGCCAAGAAGGCGAAGGCACTGCCGACCGGTTCGCTGGAACAGGAAGCCAAACTTTTCTCGGGAATCGGACCCGCATGAGCAATTTGCAGAATCCATACGCCACTGAGCCTTACGCCCCCGAAGGGCAATTCGACGACAAACTGCAGGCCGCGTTCGAACAGAACCTGCTGGCCGCGTTGCTGGAAGACGTCGGCAGCGGCGACCTGACGGGCAAGCTCGTGCCGGAAGAACCCCGCGCGCAGGCCCGCGTGATCGTGCGCGAGCAGGCCGTCCTGTGCGGTGCACCATGGTTCGAAGGCGTCATGTGCGCCGTCGACCAGGACATCGAGATCGACTGGAAGTACGCCGAGGGCGACATGATGGCCGCCGACAGCGTCGTCTGCACCCTCTCGGGCTCGCCGCGCTCGCTGCTGACGGCGGAGCGCTCGGCGTTGAATTTCCTGCAGCTACTGTCCGGCGTCGCGACGGCCACGCGCACCTATGTGGACGTGATCGCCGGCACGAAGGCGCAGATCCTCGACACGCGCAAGACGCTGCCGGGCCTGCGCATGGCGCAGAAATACGCCGTGCGCGTGGGCGGCGGCGCCAACCAGCGCATGGCGCTGTACGACGGCATCCTGATCAAGGAAAACCACATCGCAGCCGCGGGTGGCATCACGCCGGCGCTGCAGGCGGCGAACGCGCTGGACGCGGGCGTGTCGATCCAGATCGAAGTCGAATCGCTCGCCGAACTGGAGGAAGCGCTGGGTGCCGGCGCCACGTCTGTCCTGCTCGACAATTTCGACCTGGACATGATGCGCAATGCCGTGCGCGTCAATGCGGGGCGTGCGCTGCTGGAAGCATCGGGCGGCATCAATATGCAAACCGTGCGGGCGATCGCGGAGACGGGTGTCGACCGGATCTCGATCGGCAGCCTGACCAAGGACGTCAAGGCCACCGATTATTCCTTGCGTGTCGTCGGATAACGGTCGGCATTCGGCGTAGGGTGGGCATTTGAGGCCGGGGGCCTCAAATGAAACGAACCCACGCGTTACGTCAACGTACCGCAAACGTCCGCGTGGGCACAGGGTGCCCACCCTACGGCACTTTAGGTAACGAAAGGTTCACGTTCCACTCTCGCTGGCCCGCGCCAGCGCCTCCGCCTGCGGATTCCTGCGATACACGGATTCGCCCACGCGCGCCGCAATCCCGTCGATCGCCGCCACCACCTTGTCTGTATGCGTGTAATGCGTCATGTGCCCGAT
Organism: Massilia sp. P2_C2; assembly: GCF_056404615.1. Taxonomy (NCBI): domain Bacteria; kingdom Pseudomonadati; phylum Pseudomonadota; class Betaproteobacteria; order Burkholderiales; family Oxalobacteraceae; genus Massilia; species Massilia sp. P2_C2. The sequence goes on from NZ_JBFUDR010000151.1 coordinate 3,015, forward strand.
ACCGGGATGCAGGTGCAGTTCGCTGTCCGGCAGGCGCTCGTCCAGGCGTTCCGAGTTGTGGCCGAAATCGACGATCTTGTCCTGCGTGCCCGCCATGAGCACGACAGGCACTTTCAGTTCGGTGTAGTGTTTCGCGAGCGCCAGTGCTGACGGGACCATCATCGCCGTCTCGGCCGCGCTGGCGCGCAGCTGGCTCGGCCGCAAAATCATCCACACCGGCAACTCACGGAAACGCGGATCGACCTGCTGCGGCGAGAATACCCGTTTCGTCAGCGGTCGCCACAGCATGCGCGTGACCAGCGGCGACACCGTGTAGCGCAGCACGTCGCCTACAAGCGGGATCGCGGGCCCGGACAGCAGCGGCACGTCAGCGCGCAGGCTCGGATAGTAATAGCCCGACAGCAGCACGAGGCCGCGCACGAAGTCCGGCACCTCCAGCGCCATCGCCAGCGCGACGAGCGTGCCCCACGAGTGGCCGAGGACGATGGCGGAATCGACGCCGATCTCCTGCAGCGCATGATGCAGCAGCCGGGCCTGCGCCTGCGGTGTCCACACCTTGCTGCGCGGCCGCTCGCTATAGCCGAAGCCCGGGCGGTCGAAAGCGATCACGCGATAGTGCTCGGCGGCTTTGTCCATCAGCCCGCTACACTGGAAATCGCTGGCCAACACGCCATTGCCGTGCAGCAATACCAGGACGGGACCGCTGCCGCGCTCCACGTAGTGCAGGCGCACGCCGTCGACTTTCACGAAGCGGCCCTGCGGCGGATTCTCGGCCTCGGCCCGTTTCGTCTTGGAACGCACATAAAAATAAGAGGCCGCAAGGCCGAGACCGGCCAGGAGGGCCCCTGCCTGCCATGGTGAATTAGACAACGTGCTGCGCAAAGTTTTCGTCACAGTATTCCCCCGTCGAGTGGTATGGATGGCTTGTCTCCTTCAGTCCGATCCGAGCCCTTGGTCAGCAATTCCAGTGCGAGCGGCAAGACCCGCTCGGCCGATTCTTCGATCTTGATGTCGAGCAGTTCGTCGGCGCGCGTGCGGCCGAGGTTAATGGCGGCCATCGGCTTGCGGGCCGCCTGCGCCATGCGGCAGAACCGGAAACCCGAATACACCATCAGCGACGACCCCACGACGAGCAGCGCGTCCGCGCGCTCCATCTGTTCCAGCGCGATGGCCGTGCGCGCCGGCGGGACGTTGTCGCCGAAAAAGACGACGTTGGGCATCAGGGTGCCGCCGCAGCAGGTGCAGAAAGGCAGCCTGAAGTTGGCCAGTTCGGTCGGTTCGACCGAGGCGTCGCCATCCGGCAGCGGTGTTGCATTCGCGCCCGCCATGTGCGGATTGAAATCCTCCAACTGGCCCTGCACGAACGCGCGTGGGAAGAGGGCGGAGCAGTCCAGGCACACGACCGTGTGGATATTGCCGTGTAATTCCAGCACGCCATGGGTGCCGGCCTGGCCGTGCAGGCCGTCCACGTTCTGCGTCAGCACCGAACCGATGCGCCMGATCCGCTCCAGCCCGGCGATCGCGCGATGACCGTAGTTGGGCCTGGCCTGCGCGAGCACGGGCCAGCCAATCATGCTACGTGCCCAGTAGCGCCGCTGCACCGTCTCGGAGTTCCGGAAATCCGGTCCGTGGATCGGCGGCTTGCCGCGCCGGATGCCGTCACGATCGCGGTAATCGGGTATGCCGGACGCCGTCGACAGCCCCGCGCCTGTCAATACGAGGGCGCGCGGATGGCGGTCGAGGAATGCGGCGATCCGCGCCGCGTGGTCGTGGATGGTGAATGCTTCGGCCATCGCTTTTGTCTCCTTCTGCATGGGATCGTAACACCCTTGATGCTCGAACGAAAACACGATTCCCGCAGCCATCACCGCGGCGCGGCTGGATCAGCGCCGGGCCGAGACGACGATGCCGCCGACAATGAGGAAGAAGGCCAGCACGTGGTAGGCGTGCGGCATCTCGCCCAGGAAGGCGGACGACAGCAGCGCCGTGAACAGTGGCGTCAGGTTGACGAAGAACGCGCCGATCCCCGGGCCGGCCCGGCGGATGCCCGCGCCCCATAACGCGAACGCCAGAACGGCCGGACCCACCGCGACGAACATCAATGCCGCGACGACGGGCCAGCTCCACCTGATCGGGTGGGCGCCGAGCGCCCATTCGGCGCCGGCAAACGCGCCCGACCAGGCCAGGCCGAATGCGACTTGCGCGCCCAGGAAGGCGGCCCAGTCCGCGCGCAGGGCGGGCTCGTCCTGCGGTTGCAGCAGCATCCAGCTATAGAACGACCAGGCGATCGTCGCCAGGATCATGTAGAGATCGCCCGCGACGAGCCGCAGCGCGAGCAACTGGTCGACGTCGCCGCGGCACAGCACGACCAGCACGCCGACGACGGACAGCAACGCCCCCGCCACCTGGCGCGTGCGCACCGGCATGCCGTAGAACAGCCGCCCCACGAGCATCATCCACACCGGCATGCCGGACGCGACGAGGGTCACGTTGATCGGCGTCGAACTTTGCAGGGCGAGGTATTGCAAGGAGTTGTACATGCCGATGCCCAGCAGCCCCAGCAGGGCGTAGCGGCGCCAGCGGGTCCGGATGGCGTCCAGCACGCCGGCCTGGCGCAAGGTCGCCCAGCCGAGCGGCAGCAGGACGGCCAGGGCGATCGTCCAACGCAGCAAATTCAGCGTCATCGGCGGCACGGCCCCACGCACGAGGCGGCCGACGATCGAATTCCCGGCCCACAGCAGCGGCGGGATCGTCAGCAGCAGGACGGTGGAAGGCGTCAGTTTCTGGTTCATGGAAGACGACGTGCGGCCGGCGCGGGAATGCGCCGGCCTCGGGAGGAGGATCAGCGCCGGCGCGGCGTCAGCACGCTGGGCAAGGCCTTGGGCAGCGTATCCGGATAGTCGCGCGAGAAGTGCAGGCCGCGGCTCTCGTGGCGCGACAACGCGCTGCGCACGATCAGGTGCGCCACCTCGACCAGATTGCGCAGCTCCAGCAGGTCATTGGTGACGCGGAAATTGCGGTAGTACTCGTCGATCTCTTCCTTCAACAGCTTGATGCGGTGCTGCGCGCGTTCCAGGCGCTTGGTGGTGCGCACGATGCCGACGTAGTTCCACATGAAGCGGCGCAGTTCGTCCCAATTGTGGGCGATGACCACTTCCTCGTCCGCGTTCGTTACGCGGCTCTCGTCCCAGGCGGGCAGCAGCGGCAGGTCGACGGACGGCGCCGCGGCGATCTGGTGCGCGCATGCGCGCCCGACGACGAGGCATTCGAGCAGCGAATTGCTGGCCAGCCGGTTCGCGCCGTGCAGGCCGGTGTAGGCCGTCTCGCCGACGGCGTAGAGACCCGGGATGTCCGTGCGGCCGGCCAGGTCGGTGACAACGCCGCCGCACGTGAAGTGCACGGCCGGGACGACCGGGATCGCTTCCTTCGTGATGTCGATGCCCAGCTCGAGGCAGCGCGCGTAGATGGTCGGGAAGTGTTCCTTGATGAATTCCGGGCTCTGGTGCGAAATGTCCAGATGGACGTAGTCGAGGCCGCGCTTCTTCATCTCGAAGTCGATGGCGCGCGCCACGACGTCGCGCGGGGCCAGCTCGCCGCGCTCGTCGTGCGCCGGCATGAAGCGGGTGCCGGCCGCCGGACCCGCCTCGGGTGGCAGCTTCAGCAGGCCGCCTTCGCCGCGCACGGCTTCCGTGATCAGGAACGATTTCGCGAACGGGTGGTACAGGCAGGTCGGGTGAAACTGGATGAACTCCATGTTCGACACGCGGCAGCCGGCGCGCCAGGCCATCGCGATGCCGTCGCCCGTCGCCGTGTCCGGGTTCGTCGTGTACAGGTACACCTTGCCGGCGCCGCCGGTGGCCAGTACCGTGTGTTCCGCCTCGAAGGTCTGCACCGTGCCGCTCTTTTCGTCCTGCACGTACAGGCCGTAGCAGCGCGGCTGGCCGACGAGGGCCGGGCCGCTGTGCACGCCATCCGGCTGCAGCTTGTCGGACGTGATCACGTCGATCGCGCAATGGTGTTCGAACAGCGAGATGTTCGGGTGGGCCCGCACCTTCTGCTCCAGCGTCACCTGCACGGCATGGCCGGTGGCGTCCGCGGCGTGGATGATGCGGCGCTGGCTGTGGCCGCCTTCGCGGGTCAGGTGGAAGCCGAGTTCCGCCGTCTCGTCGCGGGTGAACGGCACGCCTTGCTCGATCAGCCACTCGATCGCCTCACGTCCGTGTTCGACGATGTAGCGGGTGGCCGCTTCGTCGCRCAGTCCGGCGCCGGCGACGAGCGTGTCGGCGATATGCTGGTCATGGCTGTCGCCGGAGTCCAGCACGGCGGCGATGCCGCCCTGCGCCCAGTTGCTGGCGCCGTCCAGCAATTCGCGCTTGGAGATGATGGCGACCTTGCGGGTCTGTGCCAGATGCAGGGCAACCGACAGGCCGGCCAGGCCGCTGCCGACGATGGCTACGTCAAATTTCATCGCAATCTCTTGGTTTTGCTTTTGTAAAGAGGCATCACTATAGACGATTTGGGGTAGGTTTGTCCGTGATAAAGCTGTTCAGCATCCAGTCATCCCGGTGCCGGATGGCTGAAAACGCGGTCAACGGCTTCAGCGCGCGCCGCCACGCGCATCCGCGAGCACGGCGGCGTACAGGCGACGATAACCTGCCGCAGTCGCCGTCCAGTTGTGTGTGGCGGCGACTGCGTGCACGGCAGCCTGTCCGAGCGCACGCAGGCGGGCGGTGTCGTCCAGCAACTGCGCGAGCACGTCCACCAGCGACATCCCGCTGCCGGCCGCGAACAGCATGCCGCTGTGACCGTGGACGAGCAACTCGCGGTGGCAGRCGATGTCGGACGCGACGACGGCGCAGCCGCGCGCCATCGCGTTCAGCAGGTGGCGCGACGGGGCGAGCGCGGCCCTGCCCGGCAGCGCCGGGAATACGGCGACGTCGGCCCGCGCCAGCACATCCGCCGCGCGCCTGCCTGGGAGACTTCCCGTGACGCGCACATACCCGTTCAGGCCCGCCGCCGCGATCTGCCCGTCCAGCCAGGCCGTCCGGTCACCGCCACCGGCGACCACCAGCCGCAGCGCCCGGTACCGGCGCCGCAATGCGCGGAGCGCGTCCAGCAGCAGGTCGATGCCGCCGTCCCCATCGGGCTCGCCCGCAAAGGCGAGCAAAGGTGCATCGACCAGCCCGGGTGGCGCCGGATCGGCCCGCGGCACGGGCTCGACATCGGCGGCGGACGGCACGATGGCGATCCGGCGCGGCCGCACGCCATTCGCGCGCAACGCCGCGCGCATCTCCAGGCTGGGCGCGGCCAGCGCATCGGCCCGCGTGCAACAGAACCGCGCGAGGGACCGGGTACCATATCCACCGGCGGCGCGGCGGTCGGCTTCGACCACGAGCGGCAGCCGCCGCAGACTGGCCACGGGCCACGCGGCGGCCGCGTGCATGCTCGGCGCGTGCACGTGGATCACGTCCGGCCGCGTGAGGGCGGCCACCTGGCGCAGCCGCAAGCCCAGCGCGACCATGTCCACCGCGTCCCGCCAGCGGCCCGGCGGGCGTGCAAACCGGGGGATAATCGGACACGAAGACGTGGTGCGGTACAGGTGCCAGGCGTGATAAGGCCACCCGTCCGCCGCCGGGTGTGGGACTTCGATGCCGGCGCGCTCGGGACCTGCCAGGTGCACCGTCTGCACGCCTTGCGCGCGCAGCTCGGCCAGCAGCGCGCGGGTACGCCTGCCGTAATCGGTCTGCCGCGCGGCAGCGGCGTCGAGCACGTGAAGGACACGCATCAGGGCACCTGTCGCAAGCCATCGGCCGTCGCGCTGCGCGTGAGCGCGTCGTAGACCGCCAGATAGTCGCGTGCCATCGCCGGCATGCTGTGGCGCGYGATGACCTGGCTGCGGGCCCGCGCGCCGTGGCGCGTCGCCATCTCCGGGATGCGGCAGTAATCTGCGATCGCGGAGGCGAGCAGCTCCGTCGACATCGGGGGCACGAGTATGCCCGTGAACCCCGGATGGACGAGTTCCGTGTTGCCGCCCACGGCCGACGCCACGACCGGCAGCCCTGTCGCCATCGCCTGCAGGATCGTGTTCGAGCGGTCCTCGGCGAGCGACGGCAGCACGAACAGGTCCATCGCGCGCAGCAGTTGCGGCACGTCGGCGCGGGCGCCCGGGAGCCMCGCCCGTGCCGCGGCGCCGGCCCGGTGCAGCAGTGCCTGGCACTCGGCGCGGGCCGGTCCGTCGCCGACGAGCAGCAGCCGCAGCTTGTGGTGCGCCGGATGGGGCGAGGCGATCAGGCGCAGGAACGCCTCGACGAGCGTCGTGTGGTTGCCCGCATCGTCCATGCGGCCCACGCTGCCGACCACGAACACGCCGTCGTGCATGAATCCCGGCGGACCGACGGCGGCGGCGGGACCGAGCCGGGGGTGGAATTGCACGCTGTCGACGCCGTTGGCGATCTGCGAGACGCGCGCCGGCTCCGCCCCGACGGCGTCGACCAGCCATTGTTCGAGGTCACTGCTGACGGCGACGAAATGGTCGATCAGCGGGCACAGCAAGCGCAGCAGCAGGCAGCCCGCGAACCGCCCGCGCTGCGAACCGCGCGCGCCGGGGCCGCCATCGCCCATGCATCCGTGTTCCGCGTGCACGCGCAGCTTGACGCCGGCGAGCGCGGCGACGACCTGCGCCGGCAATCCGGCGCCGTCGCGGGTGTGGATGACGTCGGGACGGAGCGAGCGCAGCACACCGAACATGCGCACATAATGCAGCGGGTCGGGTCCGGCGCGCTTGTGCAGGTTGACGATCTCGACGCCGTGCGCGCGCATGTCGCCCTGGTAGCCGCCGCTGTCGTGCAGACACACGATGGCATGGCGATAGCGCTCGGGCGGCAGGTGGCGGATCAGGTTCAGGAGACTGTGCTCCACCTGCGCCGCATCGAGCGCATCGACGACGTGGACGACCAGGCGCGGCCGCTCATCCGGTTCGGATAGCGTTGCCCCCACGGGATTCTGGGCACCCATGCGTGTCATGACAGGAGAAGGTCGTTATGCCGTTCGATACGCATCCTGGCACCCCCACGCTCGTTGACGATTGGCCCTGCGCCGGTACATCCGGCTGGCGCTGGGAACAATTATATTGCGGTGCAACGTGGGGCTTTGACCGCTTGATGGCGCCGTTGACTCGTCTCAAGAAATGGCCCGAAGCACGCAGCAACACGTCACCGCTGCGGTCCAACCGTGCGTGCGGGCAGCCATCCGTACGCCGCCGCACTGATCGTGGTTCCCGACCGGCCCGGACGACGAGCACGCCGTCCTGATCCGCGTGGAGCCGCATTCGGCCGAATACCGGGACTCGAACGACAGCAGGATGGTGCGCCTGTTCGCGATGGCGAAAGCGGCCATGACGGGCACCAGGCCGGACATGGACCCGGAACATCGCAGGTTCTAGCTGTAAGTACGCAAGTCCCTGATTGGATTGAGGAATTCCTCTCTTGCAATAATCAGAGCGGCTGGCGTACAGTACACGCTTCTTTGAAGGAACGTGAATGAGGCTGGACGGGCAGGGCTGGGCGGCATGACGGCGCCGCTGGAATGGGCAGCGAACGGGCTGACTGCCGCGGCGATCCTGCTGGCTGGCCGCAACAACGTCCATACGTGGTGGACGGGCATCGCCGGCTGCACGCTGTTCGGCATCCTGTTCGCGCAGAACCGGCTGTATGCCGACGTCGCGCTGCAGGCATTCTTCGTCGCGACGAGCATTGTCGGCTGGTGGAAATGGTTGCGCGGCGACCATGGCGAGCCCCTGCCCATCACGMACGCCGGCGCCGCCAATCTCGCGTGGACGGTGCCGCTCGGCGTCGCCGCCACCGCCGGCTATGGCGCACTGCTGCACTTCACGACCAACGCCTACGCACCGTTCCTCGATTCGGCCGTGCTCGTGTTTTCCATCATCGGCCAGATCTTCATGATGCAGCGCCGGGTCGAGAACTGGGGTTTCTGGCTGCTCGTGAACAGCATCGCCGCGCCGCTGTACTTCAGCCGCTGACGGCCGTGCTGTACGCCGGCTTCTGGATCAATGCCATCGTTTCCTGGCGTAACTGGTACCGACTGGCTGCGCAACATGCGGATGCCGCCGTGTCGTCCGTTCCTTCGACTTTCGAAACATAACGCCCGTCACACTGGGCGCCTGTCGAACATTTGCACGAAAGTGTATGTGCTAAGCTGGCGCTCTTGCGCGCAGACCGGGAGATACCGGCCGTCGGCTTCATCGGGATGTCCGGGACAGATTCCACCCATCCACCAAGCAGGAATAGATGTCTTACGACGATTTCAAAGCCTGTATCGAGGCCTGCCAGGCCTGTGCCGTCGCATGCGACCGCTGTTCGACGGCCTGCCTGCAGGAAGACGACGTCAAGAAGATGGCGCGTTGCATCGCTCTAGACATGGATTGCGCCCAGATGTGCCGCACGGCTGCCGCCATGATGGCGCGCGGCAGCGACTTCGCCCAGGCCGTGTGCAGCCTGTGCGCGGACGTCTGCACGGCCTGCGGCGACGAGTGCGGCAGGCATCCGATGAACCATTGCCAGGCATGCGCCCAAGCGTGCCGCGCGTGCTCGGACGCGTGCCGGCGCATGGCGGGCGCCGCCTGACCCGCCGCCAGTAGATTAGCGCCGCGGCGGCGCGAGGTCGTCCTCGTCCTGGTTGCCGCCCGTTTCCGGCGCGCCCAGCCCGGTCGATCCGGGACTGGCCTGGCGGCTGCGCGTATCCTGGTAGCCGCGGTTGATGGCCGTCGCGGCCGTTCCGGCACCTTCGGCCTCGTCCTCCGGCGCGCCCTGGCGGCTGCCCGCGGCACCAGACTGGCTCGCCCCGCGAGACATCGGCGCTTCTTCTTCCGGTCGGGGCTGGGTGCCGCTGCCACCGGTCTCGGCCATCGTCTCGTAGGTGAGGGTACTGCCCTGTTCGCCGCTCGTGGGGTTTCCGACGCCGATCGTCGCCGACTGCTCGTTCTGTCCGCCCTTGCCGGGCTGCGCCGCTTGTGCGTTCATCTCTCCTCCTCGTCGTCTACATGATAGATGAGCGATTGTCGCCGCGCGCGGCGGCGCCGTCTGTCGGCATGCGCTGCGCGTGCATGTAGGAGCGCGGCTCTAGTCGAACCAAACATGAGTAGCTGTGTCCAATCATGATCATGGAAAGCACAATGGGAATTGAACAGGCCGCCAGGCTGCGGACTTCGGTCAAAACTCCGCAGCACTGTGAGCGTGAGGGGCCGCTTGTCCCGAAGGCGCGCACCGCCAGTAACCGGCGCCGTTACACTGAGAGCCAGCTGCGCTCGGTATTGGAGAGCGATCATGTTGCTGGCGCACCGGGTCAGGATTGAGGCGAGCGCAGCCCAGCGCGATTATTTCGCGCGCGCCGCCGGCTCGGCCCGCCGCGTCTGGAACTGGGCCTTGGCCGAATGGAAGCGCCAGCTCGCGACCGGCGAGAAGCCAAACGCGATGGCGCTGAAAAAACAGTTTAATCGGATCAAGTATTCGGATTCCGACTGGCTCGATGCCGAGGGGCGGCCGTGGCTGCGCACCATTCACCGCGACGCCCACGCACAGCCTTTCGCCAACCTGGCCAGGGCGTGGTCGCGCTATTTCGAGCGGCGCCGCGGCGGCCAGCCTGCGCAGCCGCCGCGCTTCAAGAAGAAGGGCCGCTGTGTCGATAGCTTTTACGTGGCGAACGATAAATTCCGCCTGGACGGCATGACTGCCGTGCTGCCGAAGATCGGGCGGGTGGCGCTATGTGAAGCGCTGCGCTGGCCGGGCCGGATCCTCGGCGCGAGTGTTTCGCGCGAGGCGGACCACTGGTTTTTGTCGGTCCAGGTCGAGGTGCCTGAACAGGATGCGCGCCGCCGTCGCACGGGCGACGGGATCACTGGCGTGGACCTCGGCGTGAGCAGCGCCGCGACGCTGTCGAGCGGCGAGAAGATCGCTGCGCCGCGGCCGTTGCGGGCCGCACTGGACCGACTGCGCATCCGCAGCCGGCGCCTGTCGCGCAAGCTGGAGGCCGCCAAGGCCGCGGTTGGCCTGAAAGGGCCGATCCCGAAAGGCACGCGCCTGCCGGTGTCGAAGAACCGAAGCAAGGGAGCGAAGGCGCTGGCGCGCTTGCAGGCCCGCATCGCGCGGGTGCGCCGCGATTTCACGCACAAGCTCACGACTCGCCTCTGCCGCGAGAACCAAACGGTAGTGATCGAGAATTTGCACGTGAGCGGCATGCTGGCCAATGGTCGCCTGGCCCGCGTGATAGCCGACGTCGGCTTTTACGAGGTCCGGCGCCAGCTGCAGTACAAGGCCATTCGCTACGGCACCCGGATCGTGCTGGCGGACCGCTGGTATCCGTCCAGCAAGCTCTGTTCGGCCTGCGGAACAAAATACGCCGCGCTGGGACTCGGAGAGCGGACCTGGATATGCGCGGCGTGCCGCGCGCATCACGACCGCGACGTGAACGCGGCGGTCAATCTGCAACGGCTCGCCACCGGCGCCCACGCGGCGCAAACGGCGCTACCCGTGGCGAGCCAGGCGGTGACGCCGGGCACTGCCGCCGGCGCTGGGCCGGCGGGAGGCGGGAAAGTGACGCCTGCCAGGCACGAGCACGGTCAGCAGGACGGCTCGGGGCAGGAAGAGATCGGTGAGCACTTGTGCTCACCTTCTCGATAGCAGTGCGGCTCAGACCGGGATCTCGGACATCCCGCCGCCCGCGCTGCCGAATTCCTGCAATTGCTCGAGAGACAGACGGCGGTCGTTGAGGGCGGCCAGGATGGCTTGCAGCTGCTCGGGATCGGGCTGGATGTAGACGATACGCTGCTCGATCTGGTTCTCCCAGCAGCGGGTGTAGGGCACGTCGGTCTCGGCCATGATCTTCGCGTCGAAACTGCCGTCGCGCAACTCGCCGAACAGCGTAACCCGGGTCGTGTCGGGCGTCGTGTTTTTCACCGTGATGCTCATGCAGGCTCCTTTCCGTTTTCCATTCGCACGTCGTCACGGCCATTGTCCCGTAGGCCCGGCCGGCCTGCAAACGGCGGTTCAAGCGTGCGCGGCAACCGCAAATGAAAAATGGCCGGCGGCTCGCGCCGCCGGCCATCCATGCTCCGCTTTTAAACGGAGTACGGCTGGACCATTACTGGTTCACGCCCGACTGGTCGTGCGGGACCGTGACGGTCGCCGTCTTCACCGTCTTGTTGCCGGCCTTGTCGGTCGCGGTATAGGTGACGGTGTAGACGCGATCCTTCTCGGCACGCACGCTGAAGGTCGTCGACGGGGTGCCGAAGTCGGAGTGGATGTCACCCAGGCCGCTGTCCGGCTTGTCGCTCGTGATGCTGGTCAGGACCACGGACTCGATGCCCGCACCCGCATCCGTCGCGGACAAGGTCGCGATGACCGGCACCATCGTGTGGTTCGGCGGCCAGATCGTGGACTTGTCCAGCGTCACGTTAAGCGTCGGCGCCGTCTTGTCGACCTTGAACTGGATGGTCTTGGTC